>CAYHQN010000138.1:0-10751 GCA_964358545.1 uncultured Tangfeifania sp.
AGCGACGAAGGAGCGGCACCCCGGGTTGGGAATGATGAATGATGAGCCGTCCGCGGTAGCATATTGAAAAATGTCATTAGATCATTTCGGACGGAATAAAAAAATATTGATATAGAGATATTTCAAACATTTCAAACATTTCAAACATTTCAAACATTTCAAACAATAATCATGTTGTTGAGTTTTGACAGACCCGGATTGATCGAGGCCGGTTGCGATGAAGCCGGAAGGGGATGCCTTGCGGGTCCGGTTTTTGCAGCAGCTGTTATTCTTCCGGACAACTTTAGTTCAGAAATATTAAACGACTCCAAACAACTAACTGAAAAACAGCGGTATATTTTAAGAGATGTGATTCTAAAAGATGCAGTGGCCTGGGCGGTTGGAATCTGCGACCAGCTTGAAATTGACAAGATCAACATCCTGAATGCCTCTATCCTGGCCATGCACAAATCGCTTGAAAAACTGACCATCCAACCCCAACATATTCTGGTGGATGGAAACAGGTTCAAATCCTACATGAGTATCCCTCACACCTGCTTTGTGAAAGGCGACGGCAGATATATGTCAATCGCTGCCGCCTCCATCCTGGCCAAGACCTACCGGGATGATTATATGCTCCAGATTCATGCCGATTATCCGGAATATGGATGGAACATGAACAAGGGCTATCCCACCGAAAAACACAGGGAGGCGATTTCCAGGTATGGTATCACGGAGCACCACCGGAAAAGCTTCAGGCTGACAAATGACCAGCTTTCGCTGGATTTGTGATGCGTACTCTTTGGATTGGGATTTTCGGGTTTGGATATCTTATTTTATAAGGCAATCTTAGTAGAAATAAGGCAATCATGTGAATTTAATCTTATTATCTTATTTTGTGTGTAGCATTTTCATCTCTTCGCTCCTTTTCAGCGGTTGGCAGTAGAAATAAGATAATAAGATTTGGGGATAGGTGCGGGACAACCATTTTCTTCTAAGATTGCCTGAAAAAATAAGGTTTTACAAATCACGATTTGTTTTGAGGTAGCAACCGCCTCGACGATTTTGCTGACTTCAGCAAAATGGTCAATTACTTCATAACCACTGTTTTTACAGGCCAGCTTAGCCCGTCTAAAATTGATTAATCCCATTCATGTTTGCCCGCCAGGGCATTAAGCTTCATAGAAAGAGAATTTTGAATAGGACGTTTCCCCGGAGGGGATATACTCAGCTAAATCATTTTTCGATTGTGTAGTTTATAAATAATTTCTTCTTCAGGGGATTGATATTCAACCTAATTGTGTATATTTAGTATTGATATAAAAACCAAACGGTTACAAATTGTAACTGTTTGAATATATTGAACATTAAAAAAACGTAACAATGGGAAAGCAAAACGCTATAAAAATATTTGAAGATAAAACGGTAAGAACCCTTTGGGATGGAGCGCAGGAGAAATGGTATATCTCCATCATTGATGTAATAGAAATATTAACAGGCAGCCCAAGACCAAGAAAATACTGGAATGCTTTAAAAACAAAACTTAGAACGGAGGGAAGTGAGTTGTCCCAAAAATTGGGACAACTGAAAATGCAATCGGCTGATGGCAAATTTTACTTGACCGATGTAGCTGATACTGAACAGCTTTTTAGACATGCTTGCCGAAGCCTCCACCAAAGATATTTCGCAAGCAGTAAATCCAGAATCCTTCGAAGAGAGCAAAAAAGTAGCCAAGCAAGGCGGCAATGTAGCCAAAGTAGCCCGGCAGGAATTAGAGGCAAGAACGGGGAAGAAAGTAGTAACAGCATTAAACGCCCAAAAAAGTCTGAACCGTGATTTGCCTGATTAAATGATTGATATGATTTTGAAAAGCAAAATGTACGAAACAACTAAAAATAATCAAGACAATCAAGTGGATCAAAAAAATCAAGGTTCAGACAATTTGCCGCACGTAAGGTTTCCGGAGTTTAAAGATGAATGGGAACAGAAAAGACTGAGCGAGCTTTTGAGCGAATCGAAAAAGCGAAACGGAAATCTAAAATACGATAAAGATTGGATTAGAAGATTACTGGATTTGCTAAACTCTAGGACTTTGAAGCTAACCTAATCATATTTAATTAAGGCTTTGGCATAAATATCCTTCATTTCGGCTTTGAAACTATCCGGAGAAAGGATCTTAATTGAATCACCGAAAGATAAAAGCAGTTTTTTCAGTTCGTAGTTGGGTATGACCCGGATGGAAATAATCCAACCATCTTTTGTCAAGTTAGGCCCCTTCTGTGTTCCATGAAGAGGTTTGGTACGGATATAAGGAACCTGGGCTTCATCTATCTCTATTTTTATCTCTACCGGATCCCCATCATTTTTAGAAACCCCTACGAAATCGAAAAAATAGTCATTCTCCCAGTCAATATCAGTTGGTATATACTTAGAGTTCACATTCTTTATTCCAAGAATACGATCCAACGCAATATTCCAAATTTGATCCGGTTTCTCCGGATTGTACCCAAATGAGAACCAACGCTGGTTGTACTGCTTTATAATGTATGGATGAAATTCAAATGCATACGATTTTTCACTTTTAAAATCCTGATAGGTGATATTTACTACCTGCTGATTGACAATGGCATGAAACAAAGGTGTGATAAATTTGAGCCCGGTATAGTCAACATTGGAATCAAAAAGGATCACATTGCTTCCTTTGCCGACAATCCGCGCTAGCGGGGATTAATTGACAGAAAATCGGATAAAAACTACAAAGGCCAATCAAAATCATCGATTGGCCTTGTGCATTTGTTAGGGCAGTTTTTTAAGAGCCACCGGAAAGGAAAGCTTCCAGGTAATTAAACTGGGCTGGCTAGCGGAGATACAGGAACAGCCTTGCCCCTTCCTGAATAATCAACAATATTCCGGGCATTTTTATAGGCATTGAAAAAATCGGGCTGGCTAAATTGAAATGGTTGAACCAAAGCATCTATCTGGTCTTTTAACAGTTTGTCCTGGGCTTTGAATACCCCGTCGATATTGCCTGTGGAGACCTTGGAGATATTCAGGGAAACCCTGCGTTTGGGAATTGCAAGTTTAAATTCGGACAGGAGCCGATCCATTTTTAAAAATTCCGCCTCACTTATAAAATATTTGGCAAGGTCAGTTTTCAAAGGCAGCGCCATTCCGTTTAACAGCGTTCCAATGTCGAAAAGGACAGAGTCGGCCACTGTTTTCAGTTTTGAAACCGAGTAGTTGGCTTTGGTTTTTAATTCCGCATTTTTGGTGGAGGTAGCATTCGCCTTCAGACCTGCTTCGAACAACAAAATCATCTGCGTCAGCTCACTTCGCAAGTCGCTTTTGTTCTTCGTCAACCCGCTGCTGTCTGCCTCCTGTACCTGACGGTTCTGGTTGATGACCGTCTGTCCGGATAGATTGGGTTACCTTTTTCAGCCTCAGGCAGGTTTCCGGCTACGATCAAAAATCTATTTTTTACTGTCAATACACTTCCGGTGACCTTCAGAGGCCTCCCGGCAACTGTCAATGCACTTCCGGTAACTGTCAAAGGACATCTGGTGACGTTCAGAGGGCTTCCGGTGATCGATATTGGTCATCTGACGATGTTTAATGCGCTTCCGGTTAGCGTCAATCGACATCTGGCGATGTACTTTGCGCTTCTGGTGGTTGAAATCTGACCTTCCCTAAAATGTATTTGTAAATTGGTATGAAAAGTTTTTAAAAAAACGACGAATAGTAACAAATTTGTTACTATATTTGTAGTGAAACAGAAAATTGAAGACACAATGCCAGAGGTTTTCAGAATATTTGGAATGCGCTTTTTCTTCTTTGCCAATGAGCATTTACCCATACATATTTAAAGCCTGGGAGGTATTTCATGGAAAAGCAGAGTAATTTGAAAATAGAAAAAGTATGGTTTGATGACGAAAACATCTGCATCCTTACAAATGATGGAACGCAAAAAAGTCATCCCCTGCGTTGGTTCGACAGGCTATGGAATGCGACCCCCGAACAACGTGAAAGATATGAGTTAAGCAGTTGGGGAGATTCTATTCATTGGCCGGAATTGAATGAGGATTTAAGCCTCGAAGGTTTTTACACGTTCAACAAGGACGAGATAGAAAAGCAGGAAAACGAAGTGTCGCGTGTGTTCGGCCAGTTTCCGGCGCTTAACATTACGAGATTTGCTGAACTGGTTAAAATTAATCGAAGTCTTCTGGCGAGCTATGTATGCAACGAAAAGAAGCCGGGAACCAAAAATAAAAAGCAAATCGAAGCGGCTTTACATCAACTTGGCAAAGAGCTTTTAGCTGTAAAGTTGTAGTTTTCAAAATGTAGTAGCGCCCGCTTCAACGATTTTGCTGACCTCAGCAAAATGGTCAATTACTTCATAACCACTGTTTTTACAGGCCAGTTTTGCCCTGTCAAGTACTTTTTCAAAATTGCGCCATTGCACATATTCAAGCACGTTGGCAAGTTCGCGGGGAAATACAACATTTTAACAATATTTAACACTAGGGGGGGATAACCTTTCCTAATCTTTTGGTATTAATATGTAGAACCTGATCTGCGAACTTTGGCGCCGGTCTACCGAACCTGTTTGATTACCTAACTTTTATACCATGACAATCAATAACAAACTTCTGGTGAAAAGCCACAATAAATTTATCTGAAAGGCCGCACCTAATCCGTCCCTCAAATTGCGTACTAAAAATTTGCCGGGTCTATCTGCTTACCGGTGCGGCCAAAAGTTGGACTTATCCATCTTTCAGGAGCAGGCCTTAGTCGGTTAATCCAAACCTGCCTGACCTGAATACTTTAGGATTAAATTAGTGTTAAAATTATAAAACGAAATGAGGCGAATGAATTAAGTTTTGAGTAAATGGAAATCCTAAATGGAGATCTTTTACAATAAAAACGGTTAGCATGCATTTTGGGGAATGCTATACCCATCCATGTAATATAAAAAACAACCCGAACAAAAGTCGGGTTGTAGTATTGATAGTTAATTGTTTAACCGGACTCTTTAGTTGCTGCTAAAGAGTCCACAAAAAACCTTCGTTAAAGTATGAAAAAGTATGGAGAAATTGTAGTTGTGTTGTTTTTGTTTTTAATTTATGGATGTAGCAAAGAAATGCCGCATCAGGAAATTGTTAAAAATTCATCGTTTACAGTAGAAGATGCTCAGAAATGGTTTGAAATGCTTCAGGGGAATGTTGAACTGAAATCCGGATTTGTAGGAGAAAAACAAAAGATAAGAGTAGCGCCTGAATGGTGCAATGGTATACCTTCTCAAAATGATGATGTTGAAGTAGTAGAAGTTCCCCTAAAAACACTAGGACGTTTTGGATTTGCAGACAGTGATTCTTGGAATGATTACTTAACTTCCGGGAATTTAGCTGTCATAAATTCATTGACAAGGATAGTGATCATGAGAAATAGAAAAACAGGTAATATTGATGAATTCTATATGACAATTCAAGGGTCATATGATAAAATCAAGAAACGAGAGATCAATTTGGATGATATTAAGTACTTAAAAAGAAGTGAGAAGTTTAGCGGTTTGATTTATTACCACAATTTATGTGGCGATTTTGTTAATGGCTGGGGATATGAAGAGGGAAAACTTACAAAAGTGATTAAATTGATGAACGTAACAAGGAGTTTACCTACGACCTTAAAAGATGCAGCGATTTGTTATACATCATCAGTTACTCAATGGTGGCAAGATTGTAAAGAATGGTATCAGTGGACAAATCTTGATCCTACTCCAGTATATATAAGAACTGATTGCAACGGTCCAATTTATGCAGAAAATACGCTAATTAATAATTGCTTTTATGCTGCTAATGGTTTATCTGGTTCAGGAACCGGTGGCGGTGGCTATTCACCACCTGCACCACCTACTGACCCGAATAAACCCTGCGGAGGGGATCCAATCAAAGGCGCTCAAATAGCTTCTTCTGGCGCTTCAGGTCAACATGGCGGACTATTTGGTTGTACGAGGACAGGAGGTACCTCTTGTACGCAAGGCAATTACGATAAATGGCATGGAGGAATTGATATTTATGCCGCAGAAAATTCAGACCTTTATTCAATAAGTTCAGGACAGGTAACTAGGGTTGGATATGATAGTGATTTAGGTGAATTTATTGAGGTTATTACTTATGATGGTATAAAAATCATGTATGGCCATCTGAATTCAGTATCTTTATCAGTGAATGATGTTGTATTCACAGGTACTAAGCTAGGTTTAACAGGTCGAACAGGAAATGCTCAATATGTTCCAAATCCACATGTACACATACAAATAAAGGTGAATGGTACTTATGTAGATCCACAACCATATATTTCTACGAAATTTAATGCGGACGGAACAGTATTGTATCAATGCGGCGCACAACCAGTTTAATATTTAAATTAAAAACTATGAAGACAATTGTAATTTTTGTTTCAATTTTACTTTTTGGGCAGTTACTCATTGCACAAAACAAAGGGATCAAACCTAACCAGCTGTTTATTAAAAATATCACCACGGGTAAATCAGTTAAGTTATTTTCAAGTGTAGAAACACTGAAGGATTTTGGCGAACTAAAAGAGATCAAAAATAGTGAAATTGATACGACCGAATCCGATTATGCAAAAAGATATATCTATGATGGTGTCATTATCTATGTTTCGGGCAGGGGAATGATTTCTTCATTCGACATAAGTTCTCCAAATATTAGTCTGGAAAAAGAGGGTAAATTTGCCATTTCAGTAGGAAATAGCATGCAGGAAATAGCAAAAATATTCCCGGATGAAGTTAAAACAGCTCATCTAAATACTTTTGGTCAGAAAAATAAAGAGTATTTGCTGGTTGAGATACCATGTTTGTATTATAATCAATTTCTCAAAGAGGATGTAATTGCTGATAATGCATTATTTTTATTTTTTAATCCGGAAAATAAGAATTTAGAAAAAATTTATTTCTGGATCAGGCCTTGATCCAGTTTATATCTCACGCTTAAGAGTATGAATATTATGGCTTTGTCCTAATTGTAATTTTAAAATACTGGAATCATCTTTTGTTAGTATGATTCCAGTATTTTTGAATAATAATTTACAGTGTTTACCAATATCGCTTCGTAGGATGTAAGCTTAGAAAAGGATTACTGTCAAAAATTTCAAGCTAATAACAGTATTGTATCCTTGCGGCGCACAACCAGTATAATATTCAATTCAAAAAATTATGAAGACAATAACCGTATTTGTTTTAATACTGCTTTGGGGGCAGTTAATCTTTGCACAAAACAAGGGGATTAAAGCTGATCAGCTTCTTATTAAAAACAGAAGCACAGGTAAATCCGTTAAATTATTTTCAAGTGTAGAAACACTGAAGAACTTTGGCGAATTAATAGAGATTAAAAACGATGAACTTGCTGGGATAGAATCCGATTATGCAAAAAGTTATATCTATGCAGATGTCATTTTCTATGTTTCGGGCAGGGGAATGATTTCTTCATTCGACATAAGTTCTCCAAATATTAGTCTGGAAATAGAGGGTAAATTTGCCATTTCAATAGGAAATAGCATGCAGGAAATATCAAAAATATTTCCTAACGAAGTTCAGACAGCTCATTTAATTAAGTTTGGACAGAAAAATGTAGCCTATTTGTTGGTTGAAATACCATGTTTGTTTTTTAATCAATTTCTAAAAGAGGATGTAATTGCTGATGAAGCTTTACATTTATTTTTTAATCCTGAAAATAAGAATTTAGAAAAAATTTACTTCTGGATTAGACCTTGAACTAGTTTCTATTTCACTCTTAATAGTGATGAATATTATGTTTTGCTCAAATTATAATTTTGAATAGCGAAATAGGTTTGACCCAGAGCAATGACATCTTTGCGAGGATCGCCATTTTGGACAATCAGGTAACATGCATAACGGGAAAGCTCGTAATCAATTACTTGCTTGGTGGCAGATTTGGGCATCTCGATCGTTTTGCCGACCTCAGCAAAATGGTCAATTACTTCATAACCACTGTTTTTACAAGCCAGATTTGCCCTGTCAAGTACCTTCTCAAAATTGCTCCATTGCTTTCTTACAATACAAAGGCCGCAAAGTTCTGAAGTCTTTGCGGCCTTTGCATGAAACAGGAATACCCTGGGTCTTATAATGTAATTGGAATCCCCTTGTAAAAGTCCAGGATCTTGGATCTGAAAATAAACTCATACTTGGCGCGAAGCAGGTCGGAAGAGGCCTTCAACAGGTTGGTTTTGGCCAAATTGTAATCTACCGCATTGACCATTCCCACATTAAATTTCTCCTCAGAATAACGGAATGCCTCCTGCATGGAAGCTACTGCCTTTTCAGTGGATTTGAAACGGTTGAAGGAGGTAATAGCAGTGGCCTGGGCTGTTTCAATCTCCTGCCTTAGCACCTTTTTGGTACCTTCCAGCTCAAGTTGGGTATTCAGCATTTGGATTTTCGCGTTATCAACATTCAATTTCGTATTAAACCGGTTGAAGATCGGAATATTCATCTGCAATCCCAAACCCTTTCGTTGGTTATTACTCAGCTGATCTCCGAAACTGATTTTGGCCCCCTTTATATCAGTGTACTTGTTGTTGTAGTTGTTGTAATAGTTCGCATAAAAGGACAAAGTCGGGTAGAATACGCCCTGCGCCATCCTGAGCTGCATCTCTGTACTCTGGTAGCGATATTCGGCCCCCCTGATCTCAGGTCTTTGTTTCAAAGCAGTCAGGTAAACATCCTGCGAATTGGTCACGGATGACTGCGCACCAACCTCCGGCAATATGGGGATTTCCACATCAAATTTATCGGTAAAAACCAGCTCAAGCATCTGTGCCAATTTCAATTTTGCAAGCTGAAGCTGGTTTTTGGCATCTACAATGTTCAGCTCTTCCCTGGCTGCCTGTGCCTCAATTTCAAGCAGGGCGCCACTTGCCAGACTACCTGCATTCACCTTTTCCTGGGATTGTTTCAGCTGTTGATTGGTAATCAGAATCTGATCTTCTGATACCTTAACAAGCTCTTTGGCGAAAAGTATTTCGAGAAAGGTGGAGGCAATATTGAGCGACAGGTCATCTTTTGCCTTGGCCAGATCTTCAAAACTGGCCTTCAGGTCAAACTCCGTTTTCTTGATGGCATTGTTGATCTGCATCCCCTGGAAGACGGTTAACTGAGTACCCAATCCAAAATCGGTTTGCGCAGAATTGACATTCTCATAGGTATTCAGATAGGTCAGGGAGCGGCCGAAATTCAGGTTTTGTGAAACCTGCCCGTTCAGATTAGGCAACCTGGAGTTCTTTTTCTCCTTGAGCATATTCATTTGGTACTGTGTGTTCAACGTGCTCTGCTTGATCTGGATATTGTTGTCGCGGGCATAATTGATGCATTTATCCAGCGTCCACAACTCCTGCGCATGCAGTGAGGCAAAGAGTGCCAACAGCAGCAGATAGGCCAGGGTAAAAATTGTTCGTATCATGATGTCAATAATTTTATACTAAGTTACCGCTTTTGGTTGTTAATCACGAAGATCTACTTCTTTTCTTCCGGTTTTTTCTTCGGATCAATCAGGTTGCCTTTGATTTTATCCTCTTTCTTAAGACCGGATACAATCTCTATGTTGATACCATCAGACAATCCAGTCTTCACAAAACGCTTCTCATACTGATCTTTGGATTTTTCAATCTCAACGAAGGCAGTATCATGGGAAAATTTCAACAATCCTTCAGGAATCGTCAGGACACTATCGCGGCGGTCCAGAACGATATTGGCATTCGCACTGTAGCCGGAACGGATAAACTGATCTTTCTTCAGCAATACGTCTGCTTTGATCTCAAACTGGATAGCCCCATTCTCGATTTTTCCTTTCGGGGCAATGTATTTCAGTACCGCGTTGAATTTTTGGTTGTCTATGGCGCCAATCGTGAGCTCAATGTTCATTCCCTCTTTGATTTTACCTACTTCTGTCTCATCCACTTTGCCAAGAAAAATCATGTCGTTCATGTCGGCAACAATGGCAATGGTTGTTCCTGCATTGAAGGTATTGGCCTGGATGACAGAAAAACCCTCTTTAACCGGCACATCCAGTACCATTCCGTCGATGGTCGAGCGGATCAGGGTGTTTGTCGTCTTGGCTGAACTCTTTGTGACCCCTTTTCGGATCAGTTCCAGGTTATTTTCAGCCGCTTCAACCTCTTCGTGGGCAGAGTTGTAGGCTAGTCTTACTTTTTGGTACTCCTCTTTTGAGATTACTTTTTTCTCGAACAGCGTTGTCTGGCGTTCGTAGTCGATTTTGGCATCCTCGTAATTGAGTTGTGATCTTTTCACACGCGATTCGGCATTGTTGAGTATTACCATGTCCGGAATGATGTTGATCTGCGCCATCACGTCGTTTTTGTGAACCATCTGTCCTGCCTCGAGGTAAACCTTCTCAATGATGCCGGATACCTGCGGTTTGATTTCAATCTCTTTTCTGGGTTGTACAGTTCCGGTAGCAACCGTCTTCTTAATGATGTTGTTGATTGATCCACTCTTTATTTCGAATTGGTCAGGTTTCTTCTGTGATTTTTTGTACAAAAACACCAGTGTCCCAACGAACAGGATGGCTATTAAACTAAGTCCGAAAATTTTCAAAAATTTTTTCATGGTAAACTTTGATTTGTATTTTTAATCTATCTGTTTATATTCTTTTTATTAATCTCAGGACTCCTGACCTCGTTCAACAAAAATAAAGGTTTTTGAGCATAGTATCGCA
>CAYHQN010000139.1:0-10697 GCA_964358545.1 uncultured Tangfeifania sp.
TTGAAATGTTTGAAATGTTTGAAATGTTTGAAATGTTATAACCCTATAAACTTTTCAAACCCTTCAAACAATATTTTAAACCCTTCAAATTTTCCTGACAGATTCATTTTTAAGCTCATATTTGTCCCCGCTTTCGGCGCATACGGCATGGCCGGAGTCATCGAAATGGAGGCGGATTCCGTATTCGGAAATCCAGCCAATCTGGATGGCAGGATTGCCAACGACAAGCGCGTATGGCTCGACTGTTTTCGTCACGACCGCACCGGCGCCAACAAATGCATATTCGCCAATGTCGTTGCCGCAGACAATGGTGGCATTGGCGCCAATGGAGGCTCCTAATTTCACGGTAATTTTTGCGTATTCATTCCTCCGGTTGACATGGCTGCGAGGATTGATGACATTGGTGAAGACACAGGAGGGTCCGAGGAAGACATCATCCTCGCAAACGACTCCGGTGTAAAGTGAGACATTGTTTTGAACTTTCACGTTGTTGCCCAGAACCACTCCGGGTGAGACAACGACGTTTTGACCAATGTTGCAGTTTTCACCGATTACAGCGCCAGCCATGATATGGGCAAAGTGCCAGATTTTCGTACCGGCTCCGATGGTACAACCGGGATCGATGAAGGCGGATGGGTGGGAGAAGTAGTTGGGCATGGGTTGATATGCTTAGAGATGGATGAATAATGGTAAGGACTTATGGACTGGGAGACTATGAGACTAGGAGAGTGGTTAATTTGGAATATTCGTGAAAATACGGTATATTTAAGATAATGAAGTTGTTATTAACAATATAATAGATTGAATATGAAAATTCGTTCACACAAAGATTTAATTGTATTTAAATGTTCTTTTGAGTTGGCACTTCAAATTCATCAATTGTCAAAGAGCTTTCCACCTGAAGAAAAATTTTCATTGACTGATCAGATTAGAAGAAGTTCCCGCTCTGTTTCTACAAATATTGCTGAAGCTTTCAGAAAGCGAAGGTACCCAAAATCATTCATATCAAAATTATCGGATAGTGAAGGTGAAGCAGCAGAAACACAAGTGTGGCTGAGTTTTGCAGTTGCATTTGGTTATTTGGATGAGAAAATTACTCAAGAACTGGATGAAAAGTATGAACAACTCGAGAGACAAATCATTACCATGATCATGAGTCCCGAAAAATGGTCAACGTAACCACTCCCCTAGTCTCCCAGTCCCCTAGTCCCCCAGTCTGGTTACAGCTTATAAACTTTCGCGGAAGCAACCTTGACTGCATTGCGCAGATCTACAATAAGCTGCGAATTTTGAACGATCCAATCCATATCAAAGGCGGTGTGTCGGGTGGTGATCGCCACACAATCTGATTTTTTGAGCAGTTCGGAGGTCAATGCTTCTGATTGGAATTTCAGTCCCCTGGTTGTCTCCATCGTCGGAACATAGGGATCATGGTAATGAATAACTCCCCCTTTTTGTGCCACTTCGTCGATGATTTTGAGTGCCGGGGATTCGCGCTCGTCATCGATATCGGGTTTGTAAGCTACACCAAGGAAGAGGATGGTGCTACCGTTGATCGATTTTTTGTTGCGGTTGAGTGCGGAGGCAATTTTCAGCGTCATGCGGTGCGGCATCATCATGTTGATGTGGCCGGCTGTATTGATCATGGTCAGGTCGAAGTTGAACTTCTTGGCAATGTATTCGAGGTAGAAGGGATCCAGCGGGATGCAGTGTCCGCCTATACCCGGACCGGGATAGAAGGGTTGAAAGCCGTAAGGTTTTGTCTTGGCGGCATCGATTACCTCCCAGATGTCGATATCCATCTTGCCGCAAAGCAGCGCCATCTCATTGATCAGGCTGATATTGACCAACCGGTAGGTATTCTCGAGGATCTTTACCATCTCGGCTACGCGCGGTGAACTGACTGGATAAATGGTGTCGACTGCCAGGGAGTAGATGGCCTTGCCAATGGTTAATCCGGCCTCGTCGAGAGCGCCCAAAACCTTGGGTGTGTTGCGGGTAAAGTAGATCTTGTTGCCCGGATCGACCCGTTCGGGGGAGAAGGCCAGCCAGAAATCGGTGCCATGGTTCAGTCCGGATTCTTTTTCGAGGATGGGAAGGACAAAATGTTCGGTGGTGGTGGGGTAGGTGGTACTCTCGAGGCAGATGAAGCTACCCGGTTTCATGTTTTTGCCAATGGCTATGCAAGACGCCTCGATGAAACTCATATCGGGTTTGTGAAACGGATCGAGGGGTGTGGGCACACAGATCAGGATGGCCTGACAATCAGAGAGTTTTGCAAAATCGGAGGTGGCGCTTAGTGTTTTTTTTGTTAGTGCTTCCTGCCAAAGTTCTTTGGAGATGTCGGAGATGTAGTTTTCACCGGCATTGATTTTAGCAACTTTGGAGACCGATTTGTCAAAACCGGTAACCTTAACGCCTGCTGAGGCAAATGAGACAGCAAGCGGCAACCCCACGTATCCAAGACCGACGATGCCGACGTGGAGGGAGTTTGTGGTGATTTTATTGAGGATGTTGTTCATGAGTTGTTTGAATCGGTGAAACGGTGAAACGAAGAAACAGAGAAACGGTGAAACGAAGAAACGGTAAAACAGAGAAACGGTGAAACGATGAAAAGAGGAGATTGGATGAATTGAGATTTGGTATTGTGGTGAAAATTCGGTATATTTAAGAGAGTATGATTAAAATTTAAAATTATGGAACGTTTAATTTTATCGCACACAGATTTGATTGTTTTTCAAAATGCATTTAATGTTGCTGTTCGAATTCATGATTTTTCAAAGAATTTTCCATCTGAAGAAAAATATTCGTTGACAGACCAAATTAGAAGAAGTTCAAGATCTGTTGCTGCAAATTTAGCAGAAGCATTTAGGAAGAGAAGATATCCTAAATCTTTTATTTCAAAATTGACCGATAGTGAGGGAGAAGCAGCTGAAACCCAAGTTTGGTTGCATTTCGCACTTACCTTTGATTACCTGAAAAAAGAAGATTTTGAAAAATTGGATTCAGAATATGTTCATATTTTGGCCCAGTTAGTTAAAATGATACGCAATCCGGATAAATGGTCGTTTTAAAAATCTGTCTACTACTCTTATCTCCGTTTCCCCGTTTCCCCGCTTCATTTTCTAAAGTCCATAAGTGTATCTGAAATATAATTCAGTTCCTCCTCTGTCATTTCAGTATGAATGGGAAGGGAGAGGACTGATTCACAGAGCTCTTCAGTGACGGGCAAGGAGAATCCCTCCTGTACATATTTGCTGAATGCCTGTTGTTTGTAAAGCGGCAAAGAGTAATAGATCATGGTTGGAATCCCTTTCTCTGCCAGATATTCTTTTAGACGATCCCTTAAACCATCCTTTATTTTAAGCGTAAACTGGTTGCAGGTGGTGGGTGTGGCAGGCAAAGAGTTGGGCAGTGATGCAAATTCGAAATTTTTCAGTGCCTTTTGGTAGAACGCCCCTGCTGCCTTACGCGCTTCCAGATAAGTATCGAGGTAAGGAAGTTTGACATTCAGGATGGCAGCCTGCAGGGTATCGAGGCGCGAGTTGCAGCCTACAACTTCATGGTAATATTTTTTCTTTTGGCCATGGTTGGCGATCATCCGGATCTTTTCGGCTAGCGCCGGAAGATTGGTCATGATGGCGCCGCCATCGCCCATGCATCCAAGATTTTTGGTGGGGAAAAAGGAGGTACAGCCGATGTGGCCGATGGTGCCGGCTTTCTTTATTGTCCCGTCGGAAAAGGTGTATGTGGCGCCGAGCGACTGAGCATTGTCTTCGACGACAAATAAATTGTTGGCTTCTGCCAGCTTCATGAGCGGCTCCATGTCGGCACATTGGCCGAAGAGGTGCACGGGAATGATGGCTTTTGTGCGTGAGGTGATGGCCTTTGCAATCCCCGAAAGTGATATGTTGAAAGTCTCCTTATCGACATCCACCATTACCGGTTGCAGTCCAAGAAGTGCAATCACCTCCGCGGTAGCGACATAGGTAAAGGCAGGGATGATCACCTCGTCGCCTGGTTTGAGGTCAAGCGCCATCAGGGCAATTTGCAGGGCATCGGTACCGTTGGCGCATGCGATTACATAATCTGACTGCAAAAATTCGGCCAGGTTCTTTTCGAAAATGGTTACCTCTTCACCCTTGATAAATGCGGATGAGTCTATTACCCGCTGAATCGCGGCGAGAATAGGCTGTTCCAGCTTTTTGTGCTGAGACAGCAGATCGACCATGTCAATTTTTTTGAGCAAAATGTTTGAAATGTTTGAAATGTTCTACGACAAAATCCCTAAAATCCCCATCATCTCATTTTCTGATATTTGTACCATCTCATCTTCCGAAATAAGCGAATTCCGTCAGAAACGATCCAAATGCAATATTCAATATTTTGCCGCTGACGGCTCTTCATTCGTCATTCCCAACCCGGGGTGCCGCTCCTTTGTCGCTTTACCCCGGGCTGCAATACTATAACCGCATACGCGGTAGGATTCGAGAAGTGTCCAAATTGTGGTCAGGAAATTTAGGATTGTGCAAATACCAATTTCCACATTTTCATATTTCCCAATTTTCACATTATTTTTACCCTTCTATCTTTCGACTCTTCGACTACGCTCAGGGACCAGTCTCATCCCCTCGTCTCATCTTCTTCGTTTCCCCGTTTCAGTCCCTATGTCCCCAAGTCTCCTAGTCCATCCGTCATCTCCATCATTCCGTCATATCCGTCTTTCCTGAGACTGCTTCGCCACCTCAGTCACAGGCAGCAACCAAGCAGGTATTGAAGTTTACCAATAAAACCTGTTAAATATTCGGCCGAAACAAAAAAATAATCAATGAAATACAGATTCGGCGGGTTTTTAATTCAGGTAATACAAGGTTACAAAAAAAACCAACATCCCCTATCGGTTTGCAGATACAAGAAGTTGGTAATTACGAAGCTCAAAACTGTCTGCCAGCACCAAACTTAATAAGAAGAAGTGAGCTTCATATAACCTCTGAAACCCCGGTGGTTTTTCTTTGATTATTAAATACATAGCTTGACTCCTCGTCATTATTCCCTTTGTATATAAATATTAAATTATGATAGAAATGCATCGAGACAATTTTTTTATCAAAATAACTTTGTTGATAGTTTGCAATAACAAATTCCTTATTATTCAATGAATCTGTCAAACTTTTAAAAAAATTCATCATTGTTTTAGGGTTGTTTAAATTCTCACTATCACCGCCATAATCATTCCAATAGGATGTTTGCGTATCTTCAATTATATAAATACCTCCATCATTTAATTTGGGGAACAACAATTTAAAAGTTTCAATAACGTGTTCATTGATATGACTGCCGTCATCAATAATAATATCAATTCTGCCTATTTCATTCGTTACTTTATCCAGAAAATCACTATCAACCTGGCTTCCCTGGAATATTTTTATTCGTTTCTCCTGAAGAGCCGTTTTGTCATAAATATCTAAAGAAAATATTTTACCAAATGGAAAATATTTTTTCCACATTCGTAAAGAATTTCCTCCATCGTTTGGGTTTTCATAACCACCAACACCAATTTCGAGTAAGTTAATCCTTCTGAATTTCATTCTCTTTAGATGTAACCTGTAAATGGGTGTATAGTAATGACTTCCTATCTTATCCGTTCGATAAATTTTCCCCAATTTGTCTAAATTGATACCCAGGCCAATCGCTCTAACGTCATCAATTAAATTGAGTAATTTACGTTTTGATGACCTTGTTAGATTTTTTTTTAAAAATTCTTTAATCATTATTCTCTTGTGTTAGATCCATATTTCACGCAAAGGACGCCAAGAAAAACCGCAAAGGAGCGCAAAGTTCGGATCTGATATCTTTGCGTCTCTCTTTGCGTTCTTTGCGTGAACTTTTTTGTTATTCATTTACGGGATATATTGATTTAATACTTACGGAAAGCTAAAGAACAAAGGGCAAATCGGTTTCCGATAAAAGGGGCAATGTCCGGTCTTTTTCGGATAATTTCAGCTCAGATTCAGGCAACTGCCAGTCTATCAGTAGTTCAGGATCATCGAACCGGATACCTGCATCATGGGACGGAGCGTAAAGGTTGTCTACTTTGTAGGAAAATATAGCCTCCTCGCTTAAAACAACAAACCCGTGTGCGAAGCCACGGGGGATAAAAAGCTGTAGTTTGTTGCTGTCAGAGAGCTCAACAGTATAGGATTGTTTGTAGGTGGAGGAATCTTTGCGCAAATCAACAACGACATCCAGAATTTTGCCGGTAATGCAGCGGACCAGTTTGGCCTGTGTATAAGGAGGTTTCTGGAAATGAAGTCCACGGAGTACGCCGTAGCTGGATTTGGATTCGTTGTCCTGGACGAATTCGATCTTTCCAACGGCTTCATCAAACTTCGTTTGCTGAAAGGATTCGAAGAAATATCCACGCTGATCGCCAAAGACTTTGGGTTCAATCAGAAACAGGCCGGGGAAGGGGGTTGGGAGGAAATTCATGGAATGGAAAATTATTGTTTTATAGGGGACTTTTAGACTGGGGGACTAGGGGACTGGGGGACTGGGGATCGGTTTATTTTTAACCCTTTAAGCCTCCCTCTTAAATTTTTCAATCATTTTTTCCTTTATTAAACTTTAATCTATTTGTTAATCTGACTGGAGTTCCGCTCTCTCCGTCTCCTAGTCTCTTAGTCTCCTAGTCCATATGTCAAACCAATGATAGTAAATATTGCCCATACTGGTTCTTTTTCAAAAGATTGCCGATAGCCAGCAGTTGGGTCTCATCGATCCACTTGTTTCGAAAGGCGATCTCTTCGAGGCAGGCAACTTTGAGACCGGTACGTTTTTCGATGGTGGCAATAAAGGAGCCGGCTTCGAGCAGGGATTCGTGGGTTCCGGTATCGAGCCAGGCGTAACCGCGACCCATCAGCTCAACCTTCAGCTCATTTTTGTCGAGATACTTCTGATTGACAGTGGTGATTTCCAGCTCGCCCCGGTGAGATGGTTTGATATTTTTGGCAACCTCTACCACTGAATTGGGGTAGAAATAGAGCCCGATGACGGCATAGTTGGATTTTGGTTTTTCCGGTTTCTCTTCGATAGAGGTGACATTCCCGTTACCATCGAAGGTGCAAACGCCATAACGTTCGGGATCGTTGACCCAATAGCCGAAAACGACCGCCTTCCGGGATTGCGTCACCTGGTTCACTGCCTCGCTGAGCAGTTCAACAAATCCATGGCCGTAGAAGATATTGTCGCCAAGGACGAGGCAGACATCATCGGTTCCAATAAACTCTTCACCCAGAATAAATGCCTGGGCAAGACCATCAGGTGAAGGTTGAGCGATATACTGCAGCTCAACGCCATATTGCGAACCATCACCCAAGAGACGTATAAATGCAGCTTGTTCGGCAGGGGTGGTGATAATCAGTATCTCCCTGATTCCGGCCAGCATCAGAACGGACATGGGGTAATAGATCATCGGTTTATCGTAGATTGGAAGCAACTGCTTTGAAGTGCCGAGCGTGATCGGGTGCAGCCGCGATCCGGATCCGCCTGCAAGGATGATACCCTTCATGGTAAGTGGATAAGTTGGTTTAAAGGCGAAAGTACGAAGAATATTGGAAAGTTGAGCGGTACTGATGAAAAAGAGAGGGTGAGCGGGAAGGCTGGGATGATGTGACGACTAGGACGACTAGGATGACTGGGATGAATGAGAAACTTAAAGGGAGATATGGAGTGTTATCTTTAAACAGGATAATATAAATCTTATTTTTGAAACGCTATCTTAGTAGTAAAGGGAGAGGTTAAAGATTTGAATCTTATTATCTTATCAAATGATTATCTGAAAATAAGATAATAAGATTTTGGATTCCATCAAAACCGAATTTCTACTAAAATTAAAAAGCTTAAAATAAGGTTTATATGATCGCAATTTTGTCAGTTTGCCCTGAAATACAATTAGCACATCATAATACACCTACCGTTCGTGTAATTAGTAATAATTTGTGAAATCATGCTCCCCAAAACTTCATTCCTTCACTAAAGCCAGATTCGTACCCGGCGATTCCACCAACACCGTAAACCCCAGTGGCAGAATACGCAGTGCAACCCTGTTGTTGCCGCGAAAGGAGATGAGTTCACCTCGGACGCCCATCATCGGACCGGCAATGATTTCGACCTGCATGCCCGGAAGCAGCTCCTCCCGGGTAATTTCAACCTCTACTTCACTTTGTCCGAGCATCCGTTTGAGGATTTCGATGTCCTGGTCGCGGATCACTGCCGCTTTCCCTTCAAACCGGACGTATTGCATCACATTGTCGATTTGCAGCACGACATCGTAGTGTTTCCTGGTGATGTGAACAAATACGTAACCGGAAATGAGCGGCACTTCTACCCATTTTTTACGGTCGCTCCACTGGCGAAGTTTGCGTTGAAGTGGAAGGAATGATTCAATTCCCTTGAATTTTAACTCTTCGTGCACCTTTTTCTCTGCCCGTGAGTGGACATAGACGGCATGCCAGTGTTCGGTAAGCGGTTGTTCTTTTGGGGACATATTTGGTGGGTTTAGAGATTGATGTTATGATTTAAAGGACGGTGGGACTAAATGACTGAGAGACTAAGGGACTAGGGGACTAAGGGACTAGGGGACTGGGGGACTAAGGGACTGGGAGACGGAAGGGTTTGGGATGTTTGAAATGTTAACCGACACCGAACTTGCCGAAGTGGCAATCCTTCGACCAAACTCAGGAATCAGTTTCTTTTTAAAATCTTCAAACCCTTCAACCATTTGCAAACATATTAAAAATAATTCTTGTTAACCTGCATGGAGTTCCGGTCCCCCAGTCCCCCAGTCCCCTAGTCTTGTTTCGAAAGACCCGACGGCGGTGCATCTGCCTCGTCCGCGCCCCAGCTTTTGTTGGGCAACTCGCCCATTTGCAGCTCAAGCAGGGCTCCATTCATCAGTTCCTCATGGGTAAACCATGGTTTGTTGAGCGGTTGACCGTTGAGTTTGGCGCTTTGGATGTATTTGTTTTTGACTGAACATTTGGGTGCTTTGATGGTGAATGTCTTACCATTTTCGAGGGATATTTTTACCTCCTCGAATAGCGGAGAGCCAATATTGTAGTTGGGCAATCCCGGGGTAACCGGATAAAAGCCCATCGAAGAGAAGACCACAAAAGCGGTCATACCCCCGCCGTCTTCATCACCTGGGATACCGAAAATATTGTCCTTGAACCAGACATCCAGCAGAAAACGGATCCGCTTCTGGGTTTTCCAGGGTTCACCCGAATAGTTGTAGAGGTAGGGGATGAAGAAACTGGGTTCGTTGCCCATCGAATATTGTCCAACCATGCCGGTTCCATCGGGGAATTTGGCAAAGAAGGCATATTTGCTTCGGCCAAGTGGTTCGCGGAAGAGCTGATCGAGGGAAGCGGTAAAGGATTCACGTCCCCCCATCAGTCCGATGAGACCGCTGAGGTCGTGCTGGGCCTGCCAGGCGTACGTATAAGCGTTGTTTTCGTCATAGTAATCACGTCCTCCGGGCCCTCCGTCGAATTTCGGATCGATCCCTATCCAATTGCCGGCTGAGTCTTTCGGCCATATAAGCTTCTTGTCTGCACGGTAAAGGTTGCGGTAGTTGAGCGATTGCTTCCGGTAGTATGTATTCTCCTCAGGCTTCTTTACCTCTCCTGCCATTTCTGAAAGCGCCCAATCGTCGAAACTGTGGGCCAGGGTGATGGCAACACTTTGACGATGTTCGAAGCTATGCACCATTTTTACGGTTTCTGATTGTCCGGGCCACAAGGCCGGATAAAATCCTTTTTCACGATAAAAAGTGTCGAGGATGCATTTTGTCCCGTTGCGCCAGGGAAGCATTGTGGCTTGTGTGGCATTTTTCAGCATTGCCTCGTATGCTTTTGGTACATCGAAATTGCGCACTCCTTTGCGGTAGCCATCCAGTATTGCTGCGGTGGAGTGGAACCCATTCATGGCAGGATCATCCATGAATAGCAGCGGAAATTGCGGCAGCCATCCACCTTGTTCATACATGGTGACATACGATTGCAGCATATCTCCCTCCATTTCGGGGTGGAGGATGGTACGCAATGGGTGCATGGCAAGATAGGTGTCCCAAATCCAGTCGTCCACGAAAAAATCGCGGGTGGTGGGGTGTACTTTATGGTCGTAACCGCTGTAGTATTGACCATGCTCGTTGATGTTGATCATCCTTTCGTACTGCCTGTAAAGAGAGGTGTAGAAGGTGCGGCGTTGGGCTTCCGTACCTCCTTTGACCTTAATCTGGCCCATCACGGTAGTCCATTTTTGCTCGGCATTTTTTCTGATTCCGTCAAAATCCCATGCCGGAATCTCTGCCGCCAGATTGGCTTTGGCCTGTTGGATGCTGATAAAAGAGATGGCGTATTTCATCACCACTTCCGAAGGGGTATTGGCTCCAAAGCGAATCCACGCACCCGGTTTGACAGGTGATTCGCCTTTTTTTGGATCGGAAGCCTGAAGGCTCAGCTTTCCGGCCTGACCGGACTGGTTCACTTCGCCGTACACATAGGCTTTCATCCCCATAAACTCTTCCGTCCCTGAAAAAGACATTCCCGATCTCCCAGTCTCCCAGTCCCCCAGTCCCCTAGTCTTTCCGTCTTTACTTCTTTCGGTCGCCCCCTCGTCCCCTCGCCCCTTCGTCCCCT
>CAYHQN010000140.1:0-10690 GCA_964358545.1 uncultured Tangfeifania sp.
TAACCTACTTTTAGTCTGTAAACTGTGATACAACTGTCCGGACAAACTGATGAGCAATTTGAACATCCGATACATTCATCAGGGTATTCCATGTATGAATAGTGGTATCCCTTGCTATTGACATCGCGGTTGAGCCCCAAGGTTTTCGTTGGACAAGATACGACACAGAGGTTACATCCCTTGCAAACTTCCGAGTCAACAACTACTGCTCCTATGACTTTAGCCATTTTGTTCGTTATTTTAATTTCAAATTTCGGTATTGGAAATGGTGTCAGTTATGACTTTTGTCCTGTAACCGATTTCTTACATATTTTCAAAAAACGACCACTTTTACTTTCAATTTATAAGTCGGCCGGAAAATCCCGATGAAACTGATTCAATCTTGTTTCGAGATCCGCGAATTGATCACGACGCACATTTGATACACAAGCCCTCAAACCCTGTTTTGAACTCCCGGTATTGCCCAATGAGATGGCGCTGATGCCGTAAAAAAGGAGGTGGTACAACAATTTGGCCTCATCCATTCCCGGATAGCTGATTGTGAAATAGAATCCATCCCCGACAGGTTTGTCAATATCTGTGGCATAAACGATTTCGAACCCATTGGAGAGAAAAAGCTGCTTCATGATCCGTGCTTTCTCTCCGTATTCCTTAACTTCTGCGATGAAATCATATGTTCCATTGTTGGCATGCCTGAACATGGCAGCCAAAGCATACTGTGCAGAATGGGATGTTCCGGAGGTCATCGCATAAAGTACCCTGTGGACAATCGCATTGCCGAATCCGTGTACACGAAGCCTGTCGCTAAGATTTTGAGAGTGACGGTGATACAATTGATCGGAAATGATCAGGACTCCGATTCTTTGACCGGCATAGGAGAATACTTTTGAACTTGAGATCATCATGACCCAGTTTCGTGTGTATCGCGCCACAGTAGGCTGATAAGGGGGTACGCCGGGTTTTGACAAATCCAGCCGGAAGTCCATGGCAAAGTAGGCAAGGTCTTCAATTACAACTATATCATATTTATCTGCCAGCTCGCCGATGATTTTTAGCTCGTCGTCTGTCAGGCATATCCATGACGGGTTGTTGGGATTGGAGTAGATGATGTTGCAGATGTTCCCCTTTGACAGGTAAGATTCCAGTTTTTCCCTCAGTTTCTCACCTCTGAAATCAAAGACATCGAAAGAGACGTATTTCTGGTTCATCACCAGCATCTGTTGCTTCTGGACCGGAAAACCCGGATCGATAAAGAGTGCGGTATCCTTCTCTTTTTCCCTTGCAGCCGTAACCAAAAAAGCAGCATAACTGCCTTCCATGGACCCGACTGTAGGTATACATCCTTCGGGCCTGACATCAATGTTCATAAAAAGCTTTACAAAACGCGATGCTTCCAGTTTCAGGGATGGGATACCGTCAATCTGGGGATATTTTGATGCTACGTTGTTTCGCAGGGCCTCAATTTCGGCTTCCACGCCAACCTGGGACGGGGGAAGTCCGGGGATTCCCATCTCCATCCGGATGTAGCTGATACCTGTGGCGGCTTCAATGCTGCTGACCAGCTGTACGATCTCCCTGATCGAAGCATTGCCAATCTCTTCGACCTCTAAGGCCGCAATTTTCTCTTCGACAATGGAAGGTGGAACCGGTGTGTTAGTCATCATCAGAATTCCTTCATCAGGGAGTTAACCCATGCGGAGACCCGTTTTTCGGTCAGTTCAGGCTCAAAATCCTCATCAATAGGTAAGCCAATGAACTTTCCCTCTACGATTGCATCGGAATCCTGAAAAGTATATCCCTCCGTACTAACTTTCCCGTAGATTTCCCCACCCTGACTTTTTATTGTTTTACCCAAAAGCCCAACTGCATCCACAAAGTGATAGGCATAGGTGATATGGTCGCCAAGGCCGAAGAGGGCTACCTTCTTTCCGGTAAAGTTGAACGATGCGACTACGGGGAAGAATTTTGTCCAGTCGATGTTGTCGAACTTTTGTTGCCAGGTGTCTTTACCAACGGTGGAGATGCCGAAAATAATTTTGGTGTATTTCTCCAGATCTGAGGTTGTTGCCGATGCGATGTGAATTAAATCGACCTTCTCAGGACCGATTTTTGTCGCAACCATTTTGGCTATCCGGTGAACTGACCCGTTCAGTGGCCCGAAAAAGATGGCTATTTTTTCCATAATATATTGTTTTTCAAGAGTTAATATCAGCTTTTTTGTATTCGCCCAGTATGGCAAGGCTTGAGACATTCTTTAAAATCAGATGGATGGCCCGTTCATAATCTCCTTCAGAATCCCATTCTACATCAACGTGTATTGTGTATTCATTGGGTTTTCCAAGGACCGGGACCGATTGGATCTTATTCAGGTTGATCTTGTTTTCTGCGAAAATATTGAGCACGCGGGCCAAAGCGCCGTAATAATGTCCAACTTCGAAACACAAGGATGCTTTGTTGTTACGATCGCTTAGGGTAGCATGTTTGGAAAGTATCCAGAAGCGGGTGTAGTTTTTCTTGTTTGTTTCGATGCCTTTGTCAAGGATCTCGAGCCCATACAGGCTTGCTGAACGGAGGTTGCTGATCGCCGCAGCATGCAATATTTTTTCGTCATGGATTAGTTTTGCAACCAGTGCATTATCACCCAATTCCTTACGTTCGGCATTGGGGAAATGCCTTTCAAGATATTCGGCGCACTGTAAAAACGACACCGGATGGGAGTAGATTTCCTTGATATCTTTCTTTTTTACTCCCGGGAAAACCATCAGGTTCATCTGAATGTGGATGTATATTTCACCAATAATTTTCAGGTGGTAATCACGGATCAAGGCATAATTTTGGAGCAGGCTTCCGGCAATGGAGTTCTCAATGGCCATCACGGCACAATGCACCTCGTCGCGATCGAGCATATCACAAACATTGCGAAAGGTCCTGCATTCAACTATTTCGGCCTCCTCTCCAAAATATTTTAGTGCGGCATCTTCGTGAAAACTACCTTTGATCCCTTGTATTGCGACTTTCTTCATGCATTCTTTCAGTTAGAATTATAGTCTTCAGGATACGCCCAATCCCAAGATGGAAACAGGAACGCAAGGTAAAAAAAAAACAACAAAGTTTACCCTTTTTATATACAGTAACGTCTCAACAGAAACAATTACAAACCGGGAGTCAAACCATAATAAACCCAAATTAAACCAAATTCCTAAAATCATTTGTCTTAACAACATCAACAACATGGTAGACGCCTCCCGGAGGAAGTTGTATGCAGAGCAACTTAGCTATTTTGGGAACGGCAATATCCAGGATATGAGCTGGAAGAACACGATGCTGGATGCACAAAATGCGCCCACCCAGACCAACAGGCAAAAGTATGATTTTGCTTACGATGGATTGAACTGCCTGACTGCCGCGGCCTATTCTGAGATCAATGCCAGTAATTTAACTGTCAATACCGATAACTTCTCCTCGGCCTATGGCTATGATGCGAACGGGAACCTGGCAACACTTAGCAGACAAGGAAACAAGGCGCTCTCAGGGACGACACCAGTTTACGGTACGATGGACAACCTTACTTACAGTTATGTTTCAGGTAGTAACCAGCTTAGTTCTGTCAGTGATGCCATAACCTCGGGCGTAGCGCACGATCTGGAGTTCAAACCTGCAACCGGTACCTACACCTATGATAACAATGGCAATGCTACCTATGTGCCTCAAAGAAGCGTAACGGTTGCCTACAATTACCTGAACCTTCCATCATCTGTAACAGTTGGATCGCAGGGAACAATTTCCTATCTTTACGATGCCTCGGGTACGAAGTTGAAAAAGACAGTTGGCGCTGTGAACAGCTATTACCAAGGCAGCGTTCTTAAAATTAATGGAAATGCAATTGTGATGACCGGTGAAGGGCGGGCGGTCTATAATAGCTACTGGACTTATGAGTACGATCTGAAAGACCACCTGGGCAATACCAGGGTTAGTTTCTCGGCAGTTAATGCCGCAGCCCAACCATTGCAATACAAAGATTACTACCCGTTTGGGTTGGAGATGGCCAGATGGTACACCACTGTTGGTACGCCCACCAAATATCTCTACAATGGCAAAGAGCTGCAGGATGAATATGGGTTGGGTTGGTACGATTACGGGGCTCGATTCTATGACCCGGTGATCCTTCGCTTTCACTCTGTTGATCCCCAAACAGAAAAATACAGAAGATGGTCACCCTATTTATATGGAGCCGATAATCCAATTAGATTTATTGATATTAACGGAGAGGGACCTGAGGATCGCGTTAAAGCTGCAAGAAGTATGACAGGTATTCCTTATAAGCAAGAAATTGGTATTAACAGAACAGCAAGCACTTCCGAGGCTTTAAAATATATGGATTGTTCTGAATTTGTTTCTAGAGTGCTTGCCGCAGATCAGGTTACAAAAGAGGTTAAAGGGATGGATTCTAAAGCTCTTAAAACATTCCTCGGCAATACAGATAAGTTTGAGCATTCAGATAAAGAACCTGAAGTTGGAGACATTGCACTTTGGAATGGCCATACTGGAATTGTTACTGAAGTAGAAAAAGGAGGCAAAATAAAGCTGACCCATGCAAGAGGTGTTGGAAAAGACTCCAAAGAAAATCCCTACGCTATATTGCCAAGCCAATACGGAGATTCCGAATTTTACGGCTATTACAGACCAAAAGAAGAAACTCCAGATGGAAAATTAGATAAGTCTAAAGATAATCAAGCTCAGTCCAAAGATGGAGAGAAGAAACCATCTCCACCAAAAGAGAAAAAGGAAGAAACTGAACAACAAAATCAATAAGAGGCAAATGAAAAATATATTCAAGTATTGGTGTTGTTTTTTATACATTATTATTTCAGTAAATGGGTGCGCAAATGGTAAGGCAAAAGCAGCTCTTGAAAACAAAAAATTAAGTATTAAAAACATAGACCTCAGAAATGATGTAGCTATTAAAAGAGATAGCTTACAGAATCTTGCCAAAGAAGGTTTTGGCCTAATTGAATTATCAATAAAAGGGGATACTTTAAATCTTGTTTACACAAGCTCATTTCTATATTATCCATTTGGGAAATTTAATACTCCTAGCGATTTTATAAAGACGAACAAAACCTTCAAGGAGACCATCGAACATGACAAAGGTGACCCGTCTATAAAACTTTATAGAATGAGTAATAAAAATAACTTCATCAAGCTTTTTAAAGACGACGGTAAAAGCAACGTTGAAATAATATCAGGTAAAGTCAATGATTCGGAGCTAAGTTTGATTAACGGTATTAAGATTGGTATTAGCAGAACGGATTTCCTGAAAATATTTTTTAAAGATGTGCCAGAAAAACAAGTTGTTGGCATTAAAGTTATTAGGCTTATATCTGGACTAGAGGGCATAATACATGTGTATGTTTTCAATAATGAACGCTTAACCTCTTTTTATTTTAACACAGATTATTCTTTTGACAAGAACTAAGAATTGATTGAGTCCTTAAATTGTCCGACCAGTGAGCTATTGTCTTGCACACTAGCAATGGATAGCAGACTAAGTCTTTAATAATAAAACAACGAACCCGGCCGCAAGGTCGGGTTTTGTTATTTATAGCACTAACTGTTTGAGTTTTCCTTTGGTAATAAACGCGTCGATCAGGGTTTTAACCACATCCTTGTCCCGTTCCGGCATTTTTTCAATGGCCTTGAACTGGTTCAGGAGTTCTTTGTTGGTGAGCAAGCTTTCGGCCAGGTCATTGATAGTGACGTTGGCACAGAACGATTACAACGAACTTGGAGAGCTGATGCTCAAAAAGCTGCACTCGGCCAGTGAGACCAGCTATGCACAGGAGATCGATTACCTGTACGATGTACGGGGATGGCTCAACAACATCAACAACTTGGCAGATGCCTCCCAGAGGAAGTTATATGCGCAGCAGCTTAATTATTTTGGAAACGGCAATATTCAAAACATGAGCTGGAAGAACACGCTACTGGTGCCTGTTTGCAATTGGCACCTCTTGGCCGGGGATTTATAATCCCAATATTATATAATGGTAAGCGTTTGGGACGCAAACAGATAAAGACAACGAACCCGGCCGCAAGGTCGGGTTTTGTTTTATAGGGGAACCTGTTTAATAAGTTTGAGAATCTCGTTATCGGCAAGGTTTTCCAGTTCCGATTTGTCGTAAATAGAGAGCATGTAAGCAGTGCCGTCCTTAAAAACAACGTGGACAATAACCCTTGCACCGCCCGATTTCCCTTTGCCCTTGCTGGCAATGGCCAGGCGTACCTTTTGGCAGTCGTGGCCAATGGGCGTTCCTTGGATTGGGTCTTCCTTTAGCTCACTGATAAGGGTTTGCAGTTCTTTTTTAAGCGAAGGGAATTTTTTGGCCAGGCGTTTGGCCTGCCGGTCAAAAACAGATATGGTCTTGACGTTAAAGCTCATTGAGCAAGTCTTCGGCGTTACGCGCCTGGATTTTACCTTCCTTCACCTGCTTCATCTCTTCAACGGCTTCGGCCAGTTCGGCCAGGAACAGTTTTTTGTTGCGCAGGCGTTCCAGCTCGTCAAGGTCTTTTTTGATCTGTTCCCAATCTTTCATGGGCAACTGTACTGCATTCTTATGGCCTTTGCGGTCGGTAATATACTGTAGTTCCATCGTCGTTATGTTTAATGTGTTGCATAAGCTTTCCTTGTCACTGAAATCCGGATAGGCAGGATCACACCCATTCTTTTACCGGTGGTGTCGGTAATGTACTGCCTCTTCATATGTGTCACTTAATACCATATTTGTAATAATAAGGCAAAAATACAAAACTTAAAAGGTTTTGTTGTTTAAGACGGACAAAATAATATTCCCCGCCAGCGGGATCTGGGTATTTAATACAAAAATCCAAATAACCAGATTGGGACCTTGTTTTCCCCTCCGGTTTCAATATCATCCGCAGCAACCAGATAATTATCGAGATGCTTTACCTGAGATGTACTTTTGCCTTTACCTCCAACTTCGATCGTCAATCCATCAATGACAAAGTCCCCTTCTGCAGGGGAACTTACCTTTAACCCGGCATTGAACAATTGATTCAAAACAAATGTTTCCCTAATGTTTCCGATATCAGGTTTTTCTTTTAACGCAAAGGCAAGGTTGGTATTTTCCAGAAATACTTTGTCCGGTTTTTGTAACGTTGAAACCCCTTTCCCTTCTGTACTTAGGGTATTTATCAATCGAGCGTCCTGTAATTGATAGATATATTGATAGACACTATCACGACTCAAATCAAGTTTTCTGGAGAGTGCGGCGATATTCGGTTTGAAAGGGACCGATTCTGCTATTACACCCAATAACTTTTTAACCTTTGTCGCAGTCCCTGAATTATATGAAGCGATATAAGCAAGGTCCGCATCTACAATTGTATTAATTATTTGGTTCAATTTCATCAGATAGGTATCTTCACCTTCTGCAATAATTGGTAGATAGCCTACTTCTAAATATTTGCGGAATGCCGGTAGCGGACGGAAATTTTCAATAATCATCCGGCTCAGGCTTCGATGATTGTTGTTGATATCATCAATTTTGAATGCATCAAAACTTACCTCATTGGTAAATATTAAATATTCCCGAAAAGAAAGCCCTGCAAGTATATAACTTACAACTCTCCTGCTTAAGTCGGCTTCACCACGGTAAATGTCCAACGCTGAGGAGGCTGAAAAAATAACCTGCATTTCTGGTAATCCATCATAGATGTTCTTCAATTCGACGGACCAGTTTGGATATTTATGAACTTCATCAATAAACAGTATTTTTCCACCTTGCTTATACCAATCATTTGCTGTTTCCAATAAAGTATGGTTATAAAACCAGGTATGATCAGCGGAGATGTACAGTGCATCAGAAGGTAACCCCATGTCATATTTTAAATGCTGCAACATTAGCGTAGTTTTTCCTGCACCTCGAGGGCCTTTAATCCCGATCATTCGCTGTTTCCAGTTAATCCGGTTGTGTAAATATCTTCGGAAGTCATTCTTTACAGGACGCAAAATATTTTCCTGAAATTCAAATAAAATGTCCATGTTTATGTCGATTTAATACGACAAAAATACAATAAAGATGTTGATTCCATTCGACAGAATAGTTTATTTATTTCATAGTCAAACCAATCCCTTTGGAAACAGATAAATATTCTATTTTCATCATTGCCCCGGCGGACCCAAAAATGACCTGATTGGGCTATTGTGCCATCCTATTTTTGAATCTAGCTTTGCGTTATTAAACCAAAATCTTAAATTTAACTTTATTACTGTCACTATGAAAAAAATCATCAGTTTTCTGCCGTTTTTGGCCCTGCTTGTCTCCTGCGATTTGCTGAACGATACCAAAATTTCCTCCACAGATTTAGGGGGCGATACAAATCTTACGATGAACGCAGTTGGAACCAAGGTTTCTACAAACGTTCAGGTCGGAAGTACATCGTATACAGCTTCAGCAACTGTGACCAGTAACGTCAATGGCGTTGTCACCATGGACGTAAAAGCCACCCTGCCAAAAAACAACTCGCTGGTAAATCTGATCCCGGCCAATCTGAAAGACGCTTCCGGTAATTTAAGTACTACCGCTAAATATAAAAATACGTCAGAAGGTATACTGGATTACACCAACAAAGATGGAAAGCCTTTTGTGATTGTTAATTACAGTAGCAACGTCGGGGATAAATATGTTCTGACAAAAAGTGATGGAACGACGATCACACGAACGGTGACTGCCAAAAAAGAAGTCGATGATTACCCTGTTATGGGTGGGTCTATGCTGATTAAAACGATGACTGTGGAACAGGATTCCAGGATTCCAGGTGTCAGCAAGATCGTTTACATCACCAACCATCATTATGCTTTGGTGGCTGTTGTAGTCTATATGAGTGACGGAACCTCGACCAAAATTTCACTGCTCTGATATTTGTTTACTTTCAATTACTAACTTCCACCCTGAATGAAGACAAGCAATTTCTTATTGCCTAAGGGATTAAGGCCCTTGGGCATTATTTTTGTTGTAGTAGGCCTGTTTCTTTTGTTTTTGAAATATAAGTTCAACTACAAACCGGATTTTCTGAACCTCAAAGTTTTCGCCTTCTACTCTTTTTACATAGAAGCCAGGAGTTTTACAACGATAACGCACCAGATGATAGAAGATATTGCAGGGATCTTATTGCTTGCAGGTCTTTTCATGGTCGCATTTACCAGGGAGAAGGATGAATCTGAAGGCTTGAATGCCTTAAGATTAAAGGCATTCGTGGTTACTGCTTATCTGAACCTTGTCTATCTTCTTGCTTCTATCCTGTTTTTTTTTGGCTTTGGTTTCGTTGGGGCATTGACCTTTTTCATGGTTTTCTGGTTGGCTTCCTATTTGGTAACTTTCCGGATTCTTATGTACCGGAATAAAAAAGAGGAGCCTATTTGAAGATGTTGAACCTTGAGTCGTTGGTAATCTGGATCAGGCAGCAAACCGCATGGCTATATCTGCAAGTATATCAAAACCAGATCTTTTTCATTGATCTGTGGAGCCTTGCACATTTTTGGAGCGGTTTCGTCATCTTCATTTTGTTATTGGTTATCAGAAGTAAACAACCATGGTTGTGGTTGACAGTAGGCTTGGCGCTGTATGAAATTGCTGAGATTCTGATGCTCTATGTTTCACTCCATGTCTTCAATCCTGAAACTATCAAAGATCAATTCACAGATATATTTGTAGGGATATTAGGCGGATTATTTGGCTATCTATTTACTTATCAAAAGTTTAAATTAAAATTTGATATTTTTAAAATATTGGATTTCGAATCTGTATTTGTCTCGATGACCTATTCATTTATTTGGGTAGGGCATTCCCGATTCTTTTTTCTCCAGGCGGAAGATGCAGATTTATTTGGGCTAGGCCTATTCTTTTGGCGCTCTTTGCTGTTTTATTGTTTACTCAGGATTTATCGTTTGCTGAAGGGCATTTACGGTACGAACTTTCTTTACATGTTTTTTCCAATTGGATACGCTGGTTTCTATATTCTATCAGGAATAATATCCGGAAGCTTTCTTGGTAAACCTGCTATCGAAATGCAGCAGACTTTCCAACATACTTTTTTCAACACCATCTCCTTTGTTGATTTGATCTCCTTTCCGTTGGTCGCAATGATGTCCTATGAATTGATTGGCTCGATAATAAATAGAGCCGGAGCCGAGTTTGTGAAAAGTTACCCTGTTCCACTACCTACTCTGGAACCAGCATATTAGATAGGTTCCTAAATTATTGTCAGGATGTGCTTAACAGCAATTGGCTTCGTGAAGTATGAAACCCTTATAGCCGTCAGATTATTTCGCCATCAACCAGTATTCCTTCACACTTTCGGTTGTTTCCTGGTTCCAATGGGCTGCTGTAACGGCTTCTCCTTTGGCTGTTTTAAGCGCCAATTCATATACCGCGATAACCGGGTTAAAAACAAGATCGGTAACCCCGATGTTGTATAACTGGACAGTTGAATCTTCTGTCTTTGCCACCTCTTCGACAACCACTTCGAACTGATTGTGCTGGAGTAGTTTTTTTAGAAAATCTACTCTCTTTTTCTCAATTCCTTTTTCAACAACCGTGCAACGCTGTCCGCCGATCTCTTCAACGATATGTTTTGCTTTGAGTACCATGGTCTTTTCTTAAATCGATTC
>CAYHQN010000141.1:0-10592 GCA_964358545.1 uncultured Tangfeifania sp.
ACATTACCAAAATGTTGCCTAATTTATCAAAAAAGGGAATTTTGTCGTACACCCATTTCATCTAACCTTGGTCAGTCCGTCAAGTAAAAGGTTCACGCAAAGAGCGCAAAGGGAACCGCAAAAAACGCAAAGAAATAAACTGAATAACAACACTTTGCGCACTTTGCGATTTCCTTTGCGCCCTTTGCGTGAAATTGTTCAATCAATTTTAGGAGTCCCCAACAAATCATGTCAGTAGCGAAGTACTTTAGTCACTTTAGCTCACTCTAGTTCACTTTAGTCACTTTTTTATTACTTTAGAGGTACCCATTTAACCCTGAAACCCATGTCTATACCTACCAGCAGAACCGAAGAGATGGCAACGGTTACCATCGACCAGGTAAAATGCAACGGGTGCGGAAAGTGTGTTACCGTCTGCTCGGATTTCGGATTCAAAATTATTAACGGAAAGGCAGCCCGGTCGGAGGAGCCACTGTTCGGATGCCTGGCTTGCGGCCATTGTATGGCGGTTTGTCCTGAAAATGCCATTGATGTGACAGGCCGGTGTCTTACCCCTGATGATCTTTTCCCGTTTACGGAACCATCTGTCAAACCCGACTACAACTCCCTGCTACAGCTGTTCCAGTCCCGCAGGAGTATGCGTAAATTCAAGGACCAAACCGTTTCGCGTGAGGTTATCGACCTTATCCTCACGGCTGCACAGACAGCGCCCATGGGGCTTCCTCCATCGGATGTGAATGTGGTAGTTTTGCAGGGAAAAGAAAAAGTCAGACAATTTTCGTCCGACTTTTGTAGTTTGCTCGATAAAAACAGGTGGTTGGTCTCAGGATGGTTTACGGCATTAATGACACCGTTTTACGACAGGAAAACTATCCTCCTCTTCAAAAAATTCATGCGCCCGCTGTTTGATATCTACATTGGTTCCATGAAAAAGGGAATCGATCTGGTTACTTACGATGCCCCGGTAGCCTTCTATTTCTATGGATCACCATACTGCGATCCGGCCGACCCGATCATAGCCGCAACCTATGCCATGACTGCGGCAGAATCGCTCGGACTGGGTTCGTGCATGCTGGGAGCCATCCATCCCTTCCTGCAATCCGGATTTGGCGTAAAGTCGTTTAGAAGCAAATACCGGATTCGTTTCAAAAGCCGTGAGGGGCTGGTTTTGATTGTAGGCTATCCAAAGGTGAAATATGCCAGGGGAGTTAAGCGTACTTTTGCTAATGTGGATTTCTTTTAAAAATTATTAAAACTTTTCCAAAGTTCTATAGTTACAATCAATATTTTAGAACTTTCCCAAAGTTTATGGTTACGAGCAATATTTGTACAAAAACCTAAACTTTGGGAAAGTTTTTTACTAATACCGCCTCTTCCGCTCCATCCGTTTGAAATCCGTTCTTCCTTCGGCTCTTGGATATCCGCCACTGCGTCTGCCACGGAAGGAACGGTCGTCGCGGTTCTCTTCGAAAACTTCGACATCAAAGAAGGTCCCGTGGAAGGACATGCCCCTTGAGTTGCGGAGCAACGCTTTTCCTGCAGCATCTTCCACCTCAACAACAGAGTAGCTGCCAAAGAGATCGATCCTGCCAATCTCAACATTTCTTCTGCCGGTAGCTTCCACCACGAAATTAATCACCTCTTTGGGCGAAATTCCTTTGGCAAGTCCGACATTCAGCCTGAATTTTGTCAATCCTTCAGTTTCGACCACCCTCGGACTTCTGCGTTCTTCATGACCATCCGGGATGTTCAGGTCCGGCGTACTGCCATAATAATCCAAAAAGCGGTTAAACTCAAGGGAAACAATGTGTTTGATCAGCTCCTCTTTGGACAAATTGGAAAACTTTTCATACACGGCCGGAAGGTATGGTGCAATCTCATCCTCGTTAACAGTGACTTCCTGCAACTTGTCTGTCAGGTAAAAAAGCTGCTTTTCGCAGATTTCTTTACCGGATGGAACCGGTTTACGTACAAATTTTTTGCCTATACTCTTTTCAATCATACGGATGCGTCCGTGCTCTTTCAGGTGGATGATCGAAATCGACACACCTGACTTTCCGACCCGACCGGTACGGCCACTTCGGTGGATATAGTTTTCCGAGTCATCGGGAAGATTGTAGTTGACAACGTGTGTAAGGTCGTTGACATCCAGTCCGCGGGCTGCCACATCGGTAGCCACAAGAATCTGTACGCCGCGGTTGCGGAATTTGTCCATCACGAAATCACGCTGCTGCTGGCTCAAATCGCCATGCAGCGCCTCAGCGCTATAGTTGTCCGTAATCAGCTGGGCAGCCACTTCACCGGTCTCCTGACGGGTACGGCAGAAAACGATGCCATATACCTCCGGAACGAAATCAAGTACCCGTTTGAGGGCAAGGTAGCGATCCTTGGCATGCACCATGTGGTAGACATGCTCTACATTATCGGCTCCGCTGTTCTTCTTGCCAACCGCGATCTCCAATGGATTGGTCATGTAGTTTTTGGCAATGGCAGCAACCTCTTTCGGCATGGTTGCCGAGAAGAGCAGCGTGTTTTTCTCTTTGGGCGTCATTGCCAGGATGGCATCTACGTCCTCCTGAAATCCCATGTTGAGCATTTCGTCGGCCTCGTCCAAAACGAGGATCGAAACATGTGAGAGATCCACTTTGTTTTTGCGGATCATGTCGTGCATCCTACCCGGAGTGGCTGTGATGATGTGGGTTCCGGCACGAAGCGCCTTCACCTGCGCACTCATATCGGCGCCTCCATAAACCGGAGTAATGACTATTTCGGGTAAAAATTGTGAATACTCTTTGATCTCGCGTGCAATCTGGACGCACAGCTCACGGGTTGGACTCAGGATCAATGCCTGAGGAACCCTGTTCGCAGGATTGATCGTCTGCAGGATCGGCAGTCCGAATGCGGCAGTTTTACCGGTACCGGTTTGTGCCAGTCCGACGATATCTTTCGGCTCTTTTAAAAAAACCGGAATAAATTGTTCTTGAATCGGTGAAGGCGTTTCGAAGCCCATTGCTTCAATCCCTTTCAGGATTCGGGGGTCAAGCCCCATTTCATTGAATTGCATTTTTGTGTGTATTGCGAAGTTGGAAACAGCAATTTATGCCGTTCAGCTTCATTTGTAATTTGTAATTTTTAATCTTTAATTTCTTTCTTTCCGGAAGAGGAAAGTATATTGCTTATCTACTTCTGTCTGAAGAAGAGCTGTATAGGAACACCCGTAAAGTCGAAACTGGCCCTGATTTTATTTTCAAGGTAGCGCTTGTACGGGTCTTTGACATATTGCGGCAAGTTGCAGAAGAACGCAAAACAGGGAGTCTTGTATCTGGGCAACTGCGTAACATATTTGATCTTGATGTATTTCCCTTTGTAGGCGGGAGGTGCAAATGACTCAAGCGCTTCCGCCAACAGTTCGTTCAATTTAGAAGTCGGAACGTGCTTGGTCTTGTTGTTGTAAACACGCATCGCCTCCTCAAGAATCTTCAAGACTCTCTGCTTGGTTACGGCAGAGGAAAAGACAATCGGAACATCGGTAACCGGGGCAAATTTCTCGTAAATCTGCGCTTCGAACTCCTTCATGGTCTTGTTGTCCTTCTCAATAAGGTCCCATTTGTTGACAACAACGACTACCCCTTTTTTGTTCCGGTGAATGAGGTGGAAAATCGAAACGTCCTGTGCCTCAACACCGCGGGTAGCATCCAGCATCATCACGCAGACATCGGCATTTTCGATGGTCCTTACCGAACGCATCACCGAGTAGAATTCAACATCCTCCTTCTCTTTGGCCTTTTTGCGCAATCCGGCGGTGTCGATCAGGATAAAATCGTATCCAAATTTGGTGTAACGTTGTGCGACTGAGTCGCGTGTGGTACCAGCGACTTCTGTCACAATGTGCCGCTCCTCCCCGATCAGGGTATTGATGGTAGAGGACTTTCCTACGTTAGGCCTTCCAACGATGGCAATAACCGGAATGTGCGACTCTTCGACCTCCTCAACGGGTTCGGGAAAGTGTTTCACCACCTCATCGAGCAGGTCCCCTGTTCCCAATCCATTGATGGAGGAGACGCAGTAAATTTCCTCCACCCCCATGGTGAAAAATTCGTTGGCATCGAGTGCGCGTTTGTGGTTGTCGACTTTGTTGACCACCGTCATGTATGGTTTCTTGCTTTTGCGGAGCATGTTGTTCACCTCCATATCTAGGTCAGTGACTCCCATTTCGACATCCACCAGAAAAAGGATCAGGTCGGCCTCGCCAATGGCCAGGTTAACCTGTCTGCGGATCTCTCCTTCGAATACATCTTCCGATCCGGATACATATCCTCCGGTATCGATAACTGAAAATTCTTTGCCGTTCCAGATGGATTTACCGTAATTACGGTCACGGGTTACCCCCGGCTCATCGTCAACGATGGCCATTCTGGACTCGGTAAGCCTGTTAAAAAAGGTGGATTTGCCTACGTTCGGGCGTCCAACTATTGCAATGATGTTGCTCATGAAATGAAATAGTGCCTTATTGTTGTTCGTATCCAAAATTACGGAGTTGGATCTCCTTGTCGCGCCACTCTTTGGTCACCTTAACGAACAGCTCCAGAAAAACTTTCTTGCTGAAAAATTCTTCCATATCTATCCGGGCAGCCGTTCCGACTCTTTTCAAAGCCTCTCCCCTGTGACCAATAATGATCCCCTTCTGGGTTTCGCGCGACACATGGATGACCGCTGCAATTCTGAGTAGTTTCGCTTCATCTTTGAAGGATTCTACTTCGATCTCTACCGAGTACGGAACCTCCTTATCGTAGAAAAGAAGAATCTTTTCGCGGATAATCTCCTGGGCAAAGAATCGCTCATTGCGATCGGTCAGTTCATCTTTCGGAAAATAGGGCAATCCCTCCGGAAGGTTAGCCAGAATACGTGTGAAGACATATTCGAGGTTAAACCTCTCCTTGGCCGAGATTGGAATTATCTCCGAATTAGGTACCAGCACTTTCCACTGTTCCACGAGCTTAATCAATGCGGGTTGGTCGGTCAAATCGATCTTGTTGATCAAGATTATGACCGGTACTTCCGCCGTCTTCAATTTATCTAGGTATTCTATGTTTTTGTCGATGCTTTCCACCATGTCAGTGACGTAAAGCAAAACATCGGCATCGCTCAAGGCGGTGTCTACCGTTTTAAGCATGCTCTCCTGAAGCTTGTAGACAGGTTTTAAAATTCCGGGCGTATCAGAGTAAACGATCTGGAAATCCTCACCATTGACAATTCCCTTGATGCGATGACGGGTGGTCTGCATTTTCGATGTGATAATCGAAAGCTTCTCCCCCACCATGGCGTTCATCAAAGTCGACTTGCCAACGTTTGGATTACCTATTATATTTACAAAACCTGACTTATGGCCCATTATTCCTGCTGATTGTCTGAAAATCTGCGCAAAGGTAACAATTTTTCTGGCTTCCTCACGGGGTGAATCAGCTAATATGCAAATTACTAACGCTAATCAAGTTTTCCTTCACCCCGTGAGTGAAGCCCCCTCCTATTCCTGACATCCAGGCTCTCCACGTACAAATCCTCCACTTTCTTCCTGGCCCAGGGGGTTTTGCGCAGAAAGGTAAGGCTGGATTTGATGGAAGGATCGTTGGCAAAACAGTTGATCCGGATCAGGTATGCCAGCTGTGGCCAGCCGTAAAAGTCGACCAGTTCAGTCAGGATCATCTCCAGGGTTTTACCGTGGAGGGGGTTGTTGTGTTGTGTTGCGTCCATTTTTCGAGATTTGCTCTTTTACAAAATTACACAGAGTTACACAGAGAAGCACAGAGTTACACAGAGAAAAATTTATAATGTTTGGGTTTGAAATGTTTAAAAGTTTAAAGGGTTACCCCTCCCTGTCGAAGGGAGGAGATTGAATGTCTGAACATCTCAACTTTTCAATTTCTTTATATATAAAAACTTTTCAAACTTTTTTTCTCTGTGTAACTCTGTGCTTCTCCGTGAAACTCTGTGTAACAAAATTTTACAGCAAAATTCTACCGCGAAGGTTGATCCCCTGGATTTTGATCACCGGCTGATTGCCCGCTAAATCTTTCAGATGGTATTTAATGACTACTGTTTTGGTCTCGCCCGGCAGGAGAGATATGTAATTGTCACTCAGAAACTGGGGCAAAACCGGCGCACCTGCAGCCTTTTTCTCCAATACAATTTCGGTAAAGAAAGAGATCGCTTTCGCCGGATTCTTCAGCGTCAGGGTGATCGTCCCCTCTTCCCCTTCGGTGGTTTCAACCTTGCTGACCTCAGGTTTCACAGGCGTCATCGCGTTGATCTTCGTGAAATCAGCAAAGGATTTCTGCGGTGTGTAGAACCAAAGATATTTGTCCCATGCCATTTGATCGGGCTGCGTCGAAATCCAGTAGAAATTATCTGCAACAACTTCACCGGTAGGTTTTTTCAGTTTCAAATCCAGAAAATAGACTTCGCGATCTCCTTTGAGTGTAGGCAGTTCACTCAGAAATTTTGATTGATTTTCCAGCGCAGAAACTTTAATGTATTTCTCAAATATCTTCTCTGACTGAAGGTTCCAAAGAGAAATTTCCGCATCTAAATTCTCCATCGCACCCACCCCATCGTTGCTGACATAGATCTTTTTGTCGAAGTAGTTGTACATCAGGTTCAATGGCGCACATGCTTTTTTGGTGCCATACAGCGCCCCTGTCGGCATCAATGAGTAGTCGTACAACTGCCAGTAAAACTCCGGCCAGGGCGAATTGAGCATCCACTGGACCACGCCGGTTGAGACAGGCTTGTTCACAACAAATGCCTCGAACATGGGCCGGATAGCCTCATAATTCATCAGCTGTGATTTCAATGCCAGCTCCTCCAGATTCTTTGGTTCGCCATATCTTTTGTTCAGCGCGGTGAGAAAAACCTTCACCGAACCAAAATCTTTTCTCCCCGAGTGCCAGTCCCAATGATCATTCAGCGGAGGCCACAGCTTTTCTTCAGGCATCATCTGCCTGATACACCAGATTGGCGGGATTTGCGGGCCGGGACCGGTTTCCGAATTGAACCCGAATGCGCCGCCTGTTTTTTTGTCTTCATACCAATAGACAGGTGGCACATATTCGTAAGGCCCATTCATCTTCATTCCCGAAGGACCGGATATCTTGCTGGTAAAATTGCCCGAAGAGATGAGCAGAGGCCTGGTGGTATCTATCTTTTTCAATACCTCTATGTATTTTGCTTCCAGTTCTGTTTTCGGATAGGCATCGCTACCTGTTGCCCAGGTCAGGATAGAGGGGTGGTTACGCAACCAGGTCACCTGATCTTTCAGGTATAGTGCCAGCAAATCCTCCTCTTTGGGACTCAGTTTGACCCCGTTCTGCTCAATACCTTCGGCGATTGTCTGACTGGCATCACCCTCCACTACCTTCATTTCCAGGCCAAGGTAATCGGGCCACTCCCACTGGCAGCTCCAGCCAACCAGCATCAGGATACCATTTTCGTCGCAGAGGTCGAAGATGTGGTGGTTGTTACCCCAGATACCTTCGAAACGGATCGAGTTCATGTTCATCTCTTTAACCATACGTATCTGTGCTGCATCCTTTTCAGGCATGTAGCGCAGGAAAAGATCATCGACCCACCCGCCGCTTTTGATCAGCACTTCGCGGCCATTTACCTTGTAACCACGCACGGTATCTTTGGTGAGGTAGGTCTCAATTTTTCGAATACCGAATCTTTTCGATTGCCGGTCGGCCACCTGAAAACCATCTTTCAGCTCCATCTTCAGACCGTACATTTCGGGTTTACCCAATCCGTTGGGCCACCAAAGACGGGGATTTTCCACTTTCAGGTCAAACTTGACCGGTTTTGTTTCACCGGGATTAAGCGGAAAGGTGGAACTAAAAGTTATATTTTCAATATTTCCATTTATTTCTACTTGTTTCTTTTCTTTCGAGTAATTCGTAACATCAGCAGTAACAGCCAGTGTCGCATTTTTCAATGTTTTCATATCCACATCCGGAGCTACGAAAATTCTGTCCATGGAGACCAATCCAGTTCTTTTGATGTGTACTTCGCGGAAAATTCCCATGTAATTATCAGGCGGTGTTGGTGCCCAATCGACAAATCCCATGTAAAAATCGCGTGGTTTGGGCGAAAAAATTTCGATGGCCAGGAGGTTGCCTTTGGCCTTGGCCTGTTTGGAGATATTGAGGTCAAACTGACGAAAAGCGCCGTAAATAGTGTCTTTCGAAGCAATCTGTATGCCATTCAGCCAGATATTGGTGCGATAGTTGATTCCGTCCAGAAGCAGCCGGGCCACCTCGTGGTTTTCACTGAATCCATCCAGGTCGAAAGTGGTGCGGAACCACCATGGATCCTGAAAGTCTGTTTTGGGAATACTCTCCAGGGTTTTCCCGAAGAAAGGATCTTTGATGACGCCGGCATCTACCAGTGCGCCCATCACGGTAGCGGGCACTTTTGTTTTGACCCATTGTGACTGGTCAAAATCGTTGGATGTGGTCAGTGCCGCACCATCCAGGGCAATCTTTTTGGAAGATACGATGGTCCAGTTATCCGAAAGTAGCTGCTCTCCTACCTTTGCAGGATTATGGCACGATAGCAGAAAAAAGAGTGAGAGCGCGGCAAAACATTGAGATAGAAGCTTCATGGTAATGTATAGTGTTGAGTTGAATTAAATGTAAAGGTAAGGATTCTCAAAAATCTATTGTGATCTATTGTGTCTACTGTGGTGTCATGTTGATTATTTTTCACCACATAGGCACATAGAACACATTAGAAGATCTGTGGCAATTGAGAGAAAAGTTCATTAGCCATTGTATTAAATCTATTGTGCCCTATTGTGACTATTGTGGTGGCATTTTCAGGAGTTTTTCACCACATAGGCACATAGGACACATTAGAGGCCAGGGGGCATTTGAGCATATAGTTCATTAACCATGGTTTTTTGACCTTCCCTGAAAATATTAGTGCAATTAAAATTGAACAAGATTCCCTTCGGTTTTTCGAGTAGTTTCATATAAGTCAGTAACTGTGCTTCATGTACCGGCAATAAACCATCTGCTGCCTTTATTTCAACAACAATCAGATTTTCAACCAGCAAATCAAATCTAAGCTCACAATCCAGGTACAACCCTCTAAAATAGAGTGGAACTCTTTGTTGAGAAACCAGATGCAATCCCTTTTCTAAAAGTAGATGGGCCATGCATCTCTCATAAATACTTTCAAGCAATCCGGGTCCCAATTCTTTATGTACCTCAATTGCTGCGCCAATGATTGTATGAGTCAACTCATTTAAATACTTCTGAGTAATCATAACTGGGTTATTGTAACTACTGTGTCCTATGTGCCTATGTGGTGAAAAAAATTGAATCAATATTCTATCCTACTAATATACAAAAAAATGCAGAAAAAAACTACTTTTGGAGTTCTAATAACTACTACTGCAATGTATACGGGTATCCAAACCGGATCCGTACCGAATGTTCTTTAAAGGATTAACTATTATGGAATCAAACTCCGGTCATTATTACATTGGCCTCGACATCGGCGGGACCAAATGCGCCGTTGTAATTGGCAACGGGCAATTTGAAATTCTGCGAAAAATATTTTTTGAAACCCGCACGGATCAGCGGGGATATGTCGAGATTCTCGATGAATTCAAATCGCATATCGACTCCTTGCTGCTCGAATTCCCAAGGGAAAAGCTTAAAAGAATCGGCATCAGCTGCGGTGGGCCGCTCGACTCGGTCAAAGGTGAAATCTATTCCCCGCCAAACCTTCCAGGCTGGGACAATGTCCCGATTGTCAGGATATTTGAAGAGGCGTACGGGGTTCCGGCCGCCATCCAGAATGATGCCAATGCCTGTGCGCTGGCCGAATGGCTGATGGGCGCCGGCAAAGGAACACGCAACATGATCTTCCTGACTTTTGGCACCGGAATGGGTTCGGGATTGATCCTCAACGGCAATCTTTATGCCGGCACCAATGATCTTGGCGGCGAAGTGGGCCATATGCGGCTGGCAGATTCCGGTCCGGTTGGATTTGGAAAAGCAGGCTCCTTCGAAGGTTTCTGTTCCGGAGGAGGCATCGCCCAGCTGGCAAAAACAGTCGTGCTCGAAAGACTGGCGAACAACATCCCGATAGGATTCTGTCCGGCTCCCGAACTTGCCGATCACCTGGATGCCAAAACCGTTGCCATTGCTGCCAAAAAAGGTGATGAAACGGCCCTCGAAATCATCCGGATCTCAGGCGAATACCTGGGCCGTGGCCTGGCAATTTTGGTGGATGTCCTCAATCCACAGTGCATCGTGATTGGCAGTATCTATACCAGAAATGAAGATCTCTTCCGCCCGCATATCGACAGGATTCTGGAACAGGAGGCCATTCCATTATCTATGAAGGTCTGCAAAATTGTGCCTGCTGCCCTCGGGGACACCATTGGCGATTATGCCGCGTTATGTGTTGCGATCTACGAGAATAAATTCTAAAACTTACCAGGAAGGTTCAGGGCTAAAGCAATTACAAATTAAAAATTGAGTCCACTCCGAAAAGTGTTTTTGTTTTTAATTAATTAATATTCAGATATA
>CAYHQN010000142.1:0-10369 GCA_964358545.1 uncultured Tangfeifania sp.
TTAGCCATATAACAAAATAAACCGTCTCTTTTTTCAATTTGGTAAAGTAGAAATACGGTAAAAATTCAAAGCATTACGAAAAAAACTTTTTCCAACTTTAATATTTCCACATGCTGCGTTATAATCATCAAGAGAAAAAGTTTTGTTTAATGCTGGAATATCATTCAGCCATGGGTAATTCAATTTTGTTATATCCCAAAGATGTAAATGGGCATCTACAATTGAAAAATCTATCATAATCATATTTATTAAAATGATTTATACAAGCTATCTGGTATGAAATACCTCCTCCATAGGCGTCCAGATTTTCCCTGCTACCGCAGCTTCAGGCAACGGTTGCTGACAAGGATCTGTTTCTCTCCACCACCGTTGAGAGATAGTATCTACAGCAATTTTTTTCATATCTTTTTCATAATTATCGCCAATATATTCATAGTAACTAAACAAATAATATTTATCATCTATTTTTTTTAAATAGATAGAATAATTGCGAATATTGCATTCCTCGATTTTTTTTAAAACGCCCTTCCATGTATTGGCATGTAGTTCTTTGTAATATGCTATCTTCTCTGGTCTAATGCCTGTAACCATACCCATGCGTAAAGGCTTTTTTCCTGAAAGATTTGCTTGTGTGAGGGGGGCATTTATGGCGACATGTTTATGCCGGCAATTACAGAAAAAAAGTCCGGCCAAAACAGGGACACAAAAAATAAGTAATCTCATTTTCAAAATATTAAGGGTTATTAAAATGTATATTCAATTGCATGAATTCCCGGGTTTTCTATCTCAATGGTTTTGATTCCGGACTGATTTTCACAGAAAATCTTCAGTTGATCTTTCCCGGTAGTTTGAATAGTAAAGGTACACCGGTTTCCTTTAATTTCCATTCCCAAAATATCGGTCGTCATGCTGCCGGGCATTACAGCTACACCATTGGAAACGGTAATTGTTTCAAGGAAATTTCGCCTTACATCAACCTGAAACCGCTGGTTGCCGAGCGCCAGTGTTGCCCGATGAACTATCGTATCACTCCACCAGTCGATGTTGAGAAGATAGATGGTTCTGTGATTTTTATCTTTCCAGTCCCATGGAGCAAATTCGATGTTTGGTGAATTTTCAATCCACCCCTTCTGGTTTTCATTCGCGATGGCGTTGGCCCCAATCTCCTTCAGCGCTTTTGTATAATGGTCTTTCAGCGAAGCATCAACCGGATATTTTTTTTCGGGAAAGAAAATTACGTTCCCTTCTCCAACTTTATTTTCGTATGGTTGAGTGGCTGTTTTAAAATTTTCTCCGAGAAGTTCTTTTAATATCCGGTCGTTTCCGGGAAAAACAACCGGTTTATTGTGTACCAATTCGGTATTGAGGTGCGCTCCGGTCAATAATAAAGTTTTACCGGTTTTTACGAAGTTGATTAATCGTTTGAAATCATCATCCTTGTAGGTATTCCACCCCAGAAATGCAATAGCCTTGTAGTTCTCAAGTATTTCCAGCGGGGCTTCAACAGGTAACAAATCAATTAATCCGTATGGAGTTGAAGAGTACCATCCCTGCGGGGATTTTGGGGTAGGAAATTTATAGATTGGCCCTAATTTATTTCCGGGATAAAATACATTGAGCAGGTCAAAGCTCTCTTCTGCAGGTCCGAAATTCCATTCTTTATTTTTTTGCGCCCAAACATTATCACGCCCAAAACATTTCCATGCATCGTTACGCCCCTGAAATACCGCTATCGGAGTAAACAGGGTACCTCTTCTTTCATGGGTTTGAATGTATCGAAGCATATCTCGCTGGGCTTTAATATGTTCCTGTCCCGACTGGCTGAATCGATCAATTCCTGCTTCTGTATTCCACAAACCATCTTCGGTATTGATGTGTGTTGCGCCATGTATATAGGAGATAGCGAGCGACAAAAACAGGCGTGTGGCATGTTCGGGAGTATTAATTGGCCCCGACCCCCACTGGGTGGCCAGATGTGTGCCATATTCATCTTTGCCGTATGCCCGGCAGGCGCCCCTTACCGACGACATGATTACCTCTTCGGGACCATACATCTGCTCGGCGCCTACCCATTCGTACCCGGCTTGAAACAGGTATCTGAACATGGTGGAAGGACCGGTGTGCCTGATACTTTGTCCTTTTGCTTTGTTGAGGTTATCGACAAAGTATTTTGGACCCTCTTCCATATTTTTTAATAAATATGGATCGTAGAAAACAAAGATTCCTTTTTCGTTCCGTATGGGTCTGTTTTTTGCAAAAATTCCACCTTGTGGCCGGTATTTGGCTGCCAGGTCGGAATGTAGCCATTCCCATATGAAATGACCCCAATAATAATATCCACCGTCGTTTTCGTGTGCCTGGCGCCCCATATACAAAGGTCCCTTCATCCAGTCTTCTTCCGGATTGATGTTCCTGCCGGTGAGGGTACGGCCTTCAATCATTAACGAATACGGCATCTGCAAATCGTTAAGAATTCCCAGCGACCGTTTGTAGAAATCGGAATTGGCTACTTTTGAATCGCTCCACTGTTCGGAGGGACGCCAGCAAAAAGCGTTTCCTATTCCTTCGCGTACGTACCAGACAATGTAATCCGAAAATTTTCTGAAGTTTTTATCAATGTAAATATCATCGCCGTCGGAAATATATATCCGGTCATCTTTTTTGTCAATAATCTGGGGGATGGTATATTTTGTTTCCCGTGTCCCGTCAGAAATGGTGATGGATTGATTCAGACCAGCATCAGAAGCATTAAACGACAGTGTGTAAAGTCCGGTTTTGTCAAATTGTATTTTGTTTTCGGCAGCTGATATGTTTTTACTGGTTTTTATTCCCAATTTGGTTCCAGCCCGGTTAATTTCGACTAAAAGCGCAAATTTTTTATTGGACTGAACGAATTGCGGTACTGCAACAATTTCAAAATCGCGGGCGCTGGTTTCGAGTAGCTCAACTGTTCTAATGGCATAGGGATACCGGGCGGGAAACCCATCTTTCAGTCTGATTTTCAACTCAGCCTTCCCCGTTATAGCCTTCGGAAGTTCAACTTCAAATTCGCCGACATTGGAAGCTCTGTCGAATACTTTCCCGCTGAAGAAAGTGTTGTTGTTAATGCTGATTTCAAATTCGGGCCATTCTTTTGTTGACAAGCTTTCGCCAATCCAGTTTTTCCGGTCTTTCTGATAAGGTTGAAAAGGAAGGAGCTTTAAAGAAGTTCCCTTACAGGACAGTGAAGGTGTACCCAAATGACATTGACCGGAAATATCCTTACTCCCTAGTCTGAATAGAATACAGGCAATATCTTCAGGAACTTCAACCTCGTCCGAAAAAGCAAACCATTCCGGATGATTATTTGGAATCCGGTTTACTTTGATTTGGTCAGCATCGTCGTAAATATCGTCAGGATAACGACCAGCCTTTTTCCTGTAAAGTTGGAGTTCAAGTTGCAGATATCCATTTTCAGGTACAATCAACGCATCGGTTTTTACAGGGATCTCAACTTTTATCCTTTTGCCCCTGAAGGGTTTTAATTCATCCTCCGATAGCCGGTAGTAAGCATTACGTTCCAGTTTTTCGCCATTGCCCATGAAAACAAGCGAATACTTTTCGTTGCAGGTTATCACCGAATCGAGGTAATCGTCGATATGGAAGGTAAAGTTCCGGAAGACTTCTTCGCCCCGCCGGGCAAAAGGTTCAGGTAAAACACAAAATCCGGTTACCCTGATGGATTGTCTGACAGGGTAACTCTTAGTCCCGAAATCAAGCGTGAAATTTTGGGTTTTCCCCGGAAGCAGCACCAATCCGGAGTCGGATTTGCTTACAAACATTACCTGGCGGTTTTCGATGGAGTTAACTTTTGAACCGGTTGTGAAGCTGGAGCAGCCGAAATTTGACAGAAGGACTGCAAGAAAGGTCATCCTGATTAGATTCAGCAAACTTTTTTTAAATGGCAAGCTATTCACTTGAAAATAAATTAGTTAATAAATTAATCGTTTGAATGATTCCCAAAACTGCCGGAGAACTACCATGCATTTGGTACTATCATTAATACTTTTTTCATTACTTTTTTGTCCTGCTTTGGTTTGAATTTTCAGAATACTGTTTTTCGCTGTGATAATATTTACTGCTCGATTTCAATAATAGAATGAACTTCCACAGGTGGAACGACAAATTCAATGCGGTTACCGATCTGTTTGACATTTATTTTTCCCCCGGATGGTTGAAGTGTTACTGATACAGGCTTTGTACCGGCTTTATAGCTGAGTGTTAAACTACGCGTGGGAAGCAATTCATCATATGCCATTACACTTTTATTAAAATGCTCGCCCGATGAATTAATAAGGTGAATAAAGGTTTTTCCATTTTTTTTGCCCAAAACAACATGAACATAACCAGATCCGGCAACTTTCACAGCGGCATCAGGAATAAGCATATTGATAACATTACGAATGAGCTTATTAAATACAGGATTCCTGTATTGATTATAGGCAGTCGATAGATCCATATAAAAAGCGGCTATCTTCCCTTTTCCGTAACTATTGATCGTAGCTGCAGGATATTCCGTTGCATAGCGGTAATCGCATTGCGTGTATACGTGCCCATCTACCAACGTTCCTGATTTGGTTAATACTTTTTGCCAATTTGTTTTAATTCCGGCTATGCCACCTGCATTTTTTCCACCCATATTGAATTGCTGCGTACTGTCTTTCCCAACAAATGAAACATTTAATTCATGTTCAAAGGCTTTTGCCGCTTTTGCCCCTATAATCAATACATTCCCACCTGCTACCGTATATTTTAACAACTGTTCTTTGAGTGCAACATCAAATTGATCCCATTCAGGAACAATAATAAGGGGATATTTTTCCATACGATCCTTAATCTGGTGATCCAGCAATATTTCCACCGGATATTGACTATCCAGCAATAGGTTGGTGATCCCTTCCATATTTGACGACCAGCCATACACGCCATTATTGATCATTTTCCACCCTTGAACAGAATACCACATTCCTATTTGTGGAATAATTTCGCTGTGCTGGCAAAAAGGTTGCCGCGCCCGGCAGAACTCAGCCAGTTTTACCATAGCGTCTGTATCAATGGTTCTGAAAGATGCGTCTCGGTTTTGCTGAAAATAAACCTGGAACCCTCCACCCATAGCTATAACTTCCGCTGCTTCCTGCTCTAACTGCACCAATGATTTGGGGCTATGAATCCCTCCCATAAAATCGATGGGCATAAACCCCCATGCCATCAGATCCCATGGTTTTCCTTGCAATGCCAGGCACCTCGCCTGAAATGCAGCGCTATATAATCCGTTTTGACCCGATACATCGCCGGAAAGAAAGTCTACGTTGACATCCACCTTTTCAGGCATCATGGAAGAGTACGCCCAATTACTGGCTATTTGAAAATCGGGATTATAGGCATGCAATTTGTCGACATAATTTTTCAAATATTTTCGATAAACAGCACGATTGTAGTCCAACCATTTTTTATAATTAATCTCTCCCGGAGCGAGAGGCACCACCTTAAGTCCTGTTTCGGTTAGGAATCCTTTCATCACCTCAGGTGAATAATCAGGCTCGGTTGACCAGCAATCGCCATCGATCCATGCCCCATCAATTTTATAGGTATCGATCATTTCCTTCAGTTGCGGGATCATGAGCTTTTCCGAATATTCACCCAGGTAAGCCGCTTTCGTGGAATCAATTGTTCCATCCGCTTTGATCCTTCCCCATTGAGGATTTTCTCGGATCGCCTTTTTGTCCCATATTCCGGAATAATGAACATATAGCGGAATGTTAAACTTATTGGTAACCTCTCTCCATATTCGCATCGGGTCCTTTACAAAACTGTTGGCTGAATACCCTATTTTTGTCGGATAACTTGAATAGCCGGGATGCCCTTTACTGTCAATCTGTATATAATCCGGCTTGGTACGCCTGAGAAAGTCCGCTAATAGCTTTGTGTCAAAACCTTTACCCAATTCTTTATCCGCAGCGGTAGCGTGAAAATCAAAATGAAAACCAAGAAAACTATCAGCCCGTCTAAGTCGCTGGTGGGCAGATTCTTGTAATATTTCACGCGAATCGGCAACCTGGGCATTAAGAACAAGACTGACATTAGTCAGCAAAGAGAATAAAATAATCCATCTCATGTTTATAGTTATAATTTACTTTTCATTTCCCTTGGCGATCAAAAGGTTCAAGCAGTCTTTTCCTCATTTCGGGGTTTCTGGTAAAACAGGCCATCAGAAAGTTGAAACTCTCCGGAAGGTATCCTTCATAACCACAGGTTAGTCCGTTTGAATAAAAGTGCTCTGCACCGCCATAACCAACATTGACAATGCCATTCTGAAATAATCCTTCCTGTGCAGATTTTATCATAGCGTTCAGTATCCGGTCCGCCTCGTCATTCAGTCCCGATACCTGCAACCCAAGCAGATAATGCCATACAAGGGAAGGATGGATCGTGCCATTAGGATAACGATTTCCAAATGCTGCTTCCTCAGTCAGGTCATCCGGCCAGTAGAAATCATTCTTTATCGGTTTCCCGTCAATACCAATCAGGGGGCCGATCATATCCTCCTTCAGGCAGGGAATTAAATTAGCTGGAATCCCTAAATACCAGTTATTAAAGCCAATTGTTTTTGATTTTGCCACCACCTTTGCTAATATATTTTTACCCTGCTCAGGTGGTACAATGCCATACGCGACGGCCATACCGTTAATAAAAGTATGGCAATAATCGTGTACCTGTCCATCAAGGCTTATCCAACTTACAAACCATCCGTTTTCCTTACTAAAGAATTGTTTCACAAAAGATTGTCTTAGCAATTCTGCCTTTTCTCTATAATAAGTTGCCCCTTCGTGTTTATCAACAGCATCAAGCATTTCGGCTAAACATAAGAAAGCCCGATAGGATAATAAATTTGTCCAGGTATTCTTAAATCCAAAATTCATCATCTCAAACCAAATATCTGCCCTGTCAGGGTCTCTTAATCTTCCTGCGTTTCCACTATTTATGCTTTCTATCAAACCATCATTATCAATATCACGACGTAATAAATAATCGGCTATAAGGTGTAGTTCTTGTATCCTTTTCCCGAGCCAGGGCTTGTCGTGCGATATTGTCCAGAAATCCCAGGCGGAAATTAACACACTTGCCCCCGTAGATACATACATATCATACATTTTACCAAATGCGTTTACATGCCCCATTGCACTTACTTCGTTGTCGAGGTAATAATCAAGGGAGTGCTTTAGCAGCATTTGCATATCAATCCCATCAACGGGTTTCTGCATAAAAAGCATTGGATCAGCATATTGATAAAGTGAAATAGAAGCCGGATCGGAAAGGACATTGTTAGAAAGCACCATTGTTCTTTGTTTGCCACACCATGTTCCGCAAGGTTGCCAGTTATTCAAATAAGGGCGGCGTATTTTTTGCCATATTTCGGTTGCTACACCTTCAGGTTCTACAAGTTCAGGTTGTTTAATCCGTAAAGAGATTTCCCCCCCCGCAGGTAAAGGTGTCTCACTACAAAATTGCAGACTAAGCTTTCCCGCTCTATAATCCGTTATTTTAGATGCTTCAAGCCAGGCTTGTCCGCGAAGATGTGGATCAACACCTGTACTTACCGCATTACTCCCCCCGCCACGCACACCGTTGTTGATTCCCACAATTTGAACGTTGGATTCTGAACTAATCAATAACTGTCCAAAATCGGGGGCGACTAACAACCAAGGTCCAAGTCCTTTATTATGATTGTTTAATGCTGAAGGAATTAAAACTGCTGCCGCCATCAGCGCATTCACCGGAATTTCTATTTTCAAATTTTGGATGGGTTCTTCGCCTATATTCTCTACCTGCCAAAGCATTTCATCCTTGTTTGTGGTAATTATCCATTTTACCGAACTTTTCCCATCTGTACCCGTAACAACAGCTATATACTTTCCATCCGAACTTTTCTCCAAACCTGCTTTTTTCTCGTTCAATCCATCCCATGTAATATTTATGGACCCGCTAAGTAAGTTCGTTGCCGACTTACCGTTCCCTTCGCTGTCTAAACCAAGGTGAATTAATCCAATTTTTGGATCAATTCCGAATACCCAATTTTTATTGGGATTGTTTATCCAAAACAAGTCATTGGTGTTACTGACTGGCTGGGCGGCAAGTGATCCTATTTGAAAGAAAAGACACAAATATACTATACGGCTTAAACTGAATATTTTGGATCTCATTTGTAAATAAAAATATAGATGGGGTCAATAATTCACTATCGGAATGCAGGTTCTTTGCGCAACATGGAATGCAGAAAGTTCCAGGAATAAACCAGGTGACCTTCGTAACCGGCGGTACCTCCCTTCCAGTCAAATACCTCAGCACCATAGCCCATGTGGTCAACAAAACCATTCTGAAATCCTCCACCGTTCGGAAAAACACCCTCTTTCTGCCGTTTAAGCATGGCATCAAGAATCATATCGGCTTGCTGGGTCATTCCCACTTTATATAAGGCATCGAGTGTAAAGGCGGTATTGCTTACACAGCAACCTCCGTTCAGAAATTGCTGAAATTCAGTATAATGTTCCATTTCCTGGCGTGGAATTGGCCGGATATTGGTAGGAAGGCCCAAATCGAAGCGGTTGAAACCTGTTGCTTCCAACGCCTTCCAATATCGTTGTAACATTTCTTTGCCTTCTTCCTTATTAATAATCCCATTGGTAACAGCAAGACTTGTCGGTACATCTGAGTAAATATCATGAAGTTTCCCGTCTTTACTCCTCCACCAACCCAGCCAGCCGGTCTGAGGATTATAAAAGGTTTTAAGAAAAGCGGCTTTCAGTTTTTCTGCTCGTTGCCGATATTTTTGTTCCTGCTTGTTTTTGCCCAATTGATTTTCAAGGTCAGCCAGAGCATTAAATGCCTGAAAGGCTAATACATTTATATAAGCATTTTTATGTCCGCTTGAATAACAGTCCCACGCACTGTCAGGGTTACGCTGTTTTAACCTTGATCCACTATTCCCGCTTTGTTTCGATTCAATCAATCCGTCTCCATCAATATCACGGTTCTCCATGTATTGCGCAATAAATTCCAAATCCCTGATACGTTTTTTGAGCCAGCTAGTATCAGAGGATGCTTTAACATAAGACCATGCTCCGATAATGACAGAAGGGTTACCATCCATTACCATCTGGTGTTTGCCGGGATTGTAGTTTTTATCGTTGGGATCAGGGTCTCCTTTGTCTCCTTCTGTAGCAGGGGTTCCTCCAGCGGTATAACCAACCATGCCATAATCGGTGGTCTTATGATCAATAAAATACTCAATTGCACGCCGCAGAATAGGAGGCATAGTAACGCCGGGAGCTAATTCCGGTACTAAAAGCGTGGCATCGCCCAACATAAAGAGCAAACTGCTTACCGGATCACTGAGGACATTGTTTGCCCACACACCGGCAACTTCCTTACCTCCTCCGGAAGCCCCACAACTCTGTTGAATCAGATTGAACCATCCTCTTCTAGCTGCTTCCCATCGTTTTACATCTGTGTAGCCGTCGGGCATAGGCAATACAACCGGAGTAAATTTCAAATTACTTGCCGATTTTTTACCCGGAACGGGTAATTCAATTTTTACCCGAACCCATCCCTCCGGTCTGTTTCCCTCTGTAAAACCGGTTATCTCCTGGTTTTGGACGCAGGTTAGCAACATCTGCCCTATGTCAGGTGCACTTACGATAACCGGTAACTGAAATTTTCCTTCTTTCGTCCAGTTGCTGCTAATAATGGAGGTGACAGTTTTTCTTGGATTAAACGGGAATACCAACTCTATTTTGTCCACTTCGTCAGTTATATCATCATCACTCAATATTTGCATACCCAGTTCCCCTGCTTTTGCAGCGATTTCCCAGGTTAGCTGTTTATGATCCGGCAAGGAGAATGTATACCGTATCGTTTGCGGATCTGACATTTTTGAAGATATCCCAGGTGTTAGGAGCTGACTATCTTTACTCAGGTGTAATTCTACAGGCGATTTGAGCAGGTTGATGGTGTCACGTCCGGTTCCTTCCGTATCCCAACCAAGCTTTGTGAGTTGGGCAGCATCCCTTTTCGCTTCAATATTTAATTGAAGGGAAGAAGAGGAGGCTGACAAGATAGCCGTTGTGGAAGTGTCACATCCTGAGAAGATTACTAAAGTGCACAATATTATAGTGCAAAAAACAAGCACATTTAAAATACTGCCGGTCTGCATACTTTTCATCGTTTTTTGCCTTTGGCCAACTCTTTTGAGAATTTGTTGTGTCATTTTATTTATTTTATTAGTTCTACTTTACTAAAATGATTTTTACTTATAATATCTATCTATATCAGC
>CAYHQN010000143.1:0-10146 GCA_964358545.1 uncultured Tangfeifania sp.
CTGATTTTTCGTCAGCCTGCAAAACATCGGCATACCATTTCCCTGTCCAACCAATCGCCACCATGATTCCCTGCCCTTTCGGCATCTCGATGTTGAAAAACGGGAAAGCCGTATTGTCCGACGAACGTCCGCCAACAGGGGTCATATAGATACTTTTACCTACCTGCATCTTTTCGTCAATGGGCTGAAAATCGCTTCGTTCGGCATTGCTTCCTTTGGCATGGTGGAGGATAAAAGGTCCTTTCGTTCCGCTAACAAACGAATAGTCGATTGCAGCGGCTTTTTCAATCGATTGACTGTTTTTTCCGGAAGTATTGACAAAATTCAGCACCCATTCAACTGCCTGAAAATCGTTAAAACAGGTAACCGTGCATTTTACGGCAAGGCCGCCCTGCTTATCGGACCAGGTATAAACTGTTTCTTCCGTATTCGGCTCAACCGATTTCAGTTTTTCAACGCTGAATTGCCAGTTTTTGATAAAGTTATTGGAACTTTTACCTCCGTATAAGAACGAAAACGGAGGAACTTTCCCTTTTGCAAAGTGTTGAGCAATCCATTGATGCACTTCAATTGTACTTGAAGGAATACCTTTTGTAGGCTGGGCATTCGTCGACTGAAGAAAACCGATCAGGAATAATACAGAAATTACAAAGTTTAGTTTATTCATGGTTGTTGTTTAAGTTATCTATCATCTTCATTTCTGGCTAAATACAATATAAGGGCAGGATACCGTGGTGAGATAAACTGCATTCTGAGCAGATTTTGAATTGTAACATTCCCATGGAGCTCCAAAATCAGTACCCTTTCGATAATCACCGGCACGTAAATCGTCTATGTACTCCTTGGCAAGTTGCTTTGCAGCCTCAATATCTACCCTTGCAATAGCGTCACAAACCCAACCGGTTGGCGTTCCCCAATAGGCTCCATTCTGGTAGGAATTTTTTTCTGTGAGGCTACTCTCCCAAACCGTTGATTCATTGTAATCGTCGGTGGTAAGCACATGCCTGATATTGCCCCGGTTTGCCAAAGTTCCTTTTTTATATGCATCTCTTAAAAACCGGCAGGTTTTTTCCTGACTATCGCCTTCCAAAATTCCATAATAGACAGCCAATGCCGTACTCCATATATCCGCCTGTTTGCTTTTTCCGGTTGATGCCAAAAGCATTCCCCTCTTATCTGCAAAAACCCGGGGAATTTCATCTTTCAGTCTCATTGCGAGATTTCTGTAAGTATCAGCTTTATCAGTTCGGTTGATTTTGTCAAACAATTCAGCCAATTGCATGGCCGATTTATATTTAAGCAACGAAGGCATACAAAGCTCTCCAGTTATAGACTCAGCATCACGAAATCCAAAATCGACTCCCCTGAAATCGTCAGTAGTGTAAACGATTACACCGTTTTGCCTGGTTGGTGGCACTTTGAATGCCATCTCCATGCGGTCAATCAACCGTACCCCGTTGATTTCGGTTGTTAAAAGCTGAAAGTCGGAGGTCGTTTTCATGTAATAATACGCCATGTGGATGAAAAAAAACTGGTCGCAATATGGTGGGGTCATGCCCCATTTTTTATTACCCTGACCATTAAAATCGTAAGTTCCGGGGAAGAAAATTGGTTTGCTATCATCAATCCGGATGTGGTCGGCAATAGCTCCGACGGGTACCATACTTCCGCCATTTGTAATCCATGGTTGATCGCATTGTGTTGACGCTGCCAACAGCAACATGTGTTTTTGCTCTTCGGAAGTTACAAAACCACTTTCGAGCGACATGGCGTAATCCCTGATCCAGAAGGCAGGATAACAGCTTCGGCCACCGGGCCGGATCAAGGTTCCTCCAGTATTGTTTGGACCGAATTCATCTGCGATTTTTTGACCGGGAACAATGCGTGAGCTTTCCACCACATCTCTTGTTAATTCTTTGAGATATAGCAAATCATTTTCGGATAATAAATTGTTGCTTTGAGTTTTAGTTTGTCCACTCAATGAAATAACGAAAACTAAATTCAGAAGAATTAAAGCGATCCTATTTTTCACGTTTATCATTTCGTTCCGATAGTTTTAAGGTAATCGTATGGCAAGCCTTTGTAGGTTCGGGCTAATATGGCAATATTCTTCCCATCTCCACTAAAATCGCTAACCGGTTGGGAAAGGTACATATCAACAGGGGGCATTAAAGCTCCGACTATTGGTTTTGTAAAGCCATAAAGCCCGATGTTCGCTTTGATAGTCGCAGGCACAATCCCTGCCGGATCTTGTTTATTCCAGTTTGCCAAACAGTTAATCAGTTTAGTTTGACTTCCCACCAGTCTACGAACGGCCTCGGTACTAGCAATATCTCCCGCTTCATTCATTAACCAGTCTACTTCTTTTAACATATCTGATCCGGTAATCTCCTTACTGTTAAGATCATAACATGTTAACCAGATGATACAATCCGGTTTTGTTTTCTTCGATATTTCCCTTATGTGTTTCCATGCCCTGTCAATGGCTTTACGACGAAAATCCAATTCAATTTCAGTGGTAATTTTATCCTTTCCGGGAAAAGGCTGATTCAATAATTCGTGGTACATTACTTGCTCACAGGGTAGCCATCTTAGTGAAGGAAGAGGGTCTTTCCCACCTCCGGGATTATAGAACCAGTCCAACATAATACCATCCACGTCCGTTTTCTTGATGGCATCTTCAATGGATGTACACAAGTAATCAATATATTGAGCCGTAAATGGAATCTGCTGACCATCCATTTGATAGCACAAATCAGGATGGTCTTCCTCCCATTTATTGTTCGCCCCAACACAAAAATATCCAAATACCTTCATCTTCTTCTTGTGACCGATTTTTACCATTTCTGTAAGAAAATCGTGTTTCAACCCAGGTTGTTCGGGAATAAAACCATTTTTGTACCACGCATATCCATTGCATGAAACACCAAATGAATGAACCACATTACAGCCCAAATCCTCGTACCACTTCATCAATGTTTCGGGATTTGCATCTGCCCATAAGCCGGGCTTTGCAAAACCATGAGCGCCTCCGGGCCCCCAGTTATAATCAATATTGAAGGCTTTAATGGTTTTGTCGGAAATAACAGGATTTGGGGAACATCCGCTAAACAATACAACGACAATGGCTGTGAGTAATTTGTTTGTCTTCACGATGAAATGCATTTTTCTTTAATTATTTGCGAATAACGATTATTAATATCCCAATGACCTTAATTTATTTTCGAAATCTGCAGGCAGCTTTTCTATCTGTTTTTTCTGGTCCCTGGCAGCATAAAGCAATAAATTACGCAAAAGACGTTCTGCAGCCGGATGAGTTCCTAAATTTTCCCGGATCAATAAAGTATTCAGGATGAAGTTCCCCGAACCAAATGAATGAACAGAAAGCATCAATCCTGAAGCATAATCCAGAGAAGCCTTGATAGCGCCGGCTACTGCTTCTTTCGGGGGATCTTGTCCCATCCACGCAATATCCGGAATAAGTTCACGGTAGAATGGATGGTCCATTAATCCTCCGGCCGGAAGTCCTTCAAAAACGGGATGTTGCTTCGCCCATTCATCTTTCAGATAGAGCCAGCTATACATGGGCGATAAGGAGCCCTTTTGCTTTAATGGCAGATACCGCACCTTATTTTTCCCCTGTTTGAATACTTCCGGGGCCAGAAAAATTGCGTTTGAACCACGGGCAATATGTTGTACGAGTGAAGTAAATGATAATAAGGTATCTTTGCCCTCTGGTGGGTTCGCCCCTATTAATATTACTTCCCTTGATTTTTGTTTTTCTGCACTAAAAGGCCGTGTTTTTATATGATGTCCTGCAAGCCATTTTGTCAATAGCGAATCGACTCCCCATACCGTAACTTCAGTTTCAATTTTGGGCATCTGGTTTGGATCATCAATATAAAATTCAACTTCGCCGCATCTTGGTGCACCACCCCGTTCAAGGGTTGCCAAAAGACGGTATTTCCCTGCAGGTCCGTCGATCGGCAGGTTTACTGAAAAAACAGGAAATGCCAATGGGGGCTCAACCCCGTTTTGTGTTACAGGAATAGTAACCGTAGTTTTATGCTCGTAAATTCGTTTGTTATCAGGTCCAACAACCTGAATAAGCGCAGGATAATCTCCTGGAGGAAGAGCATCTTCGTTGGCCAGTATCACTTCCAGTTTAACTTTCCCCCCCCGATAACTATTTTTAGGTTCGGCAAACAGACACCAGCGCAGCGGCGCCAATTCCTCAAACATGGCATCAACGGCGCCAGGCTTAAGCTCCCGAAAGGTAGTCGTTAAACCTTCACCACCCATTACGTGATCGTTCATGCCGGTCAAATTATACCCTATGATTTTCGGGTTTGAACGGATAGCGGTAAGTCCGATTCTTCGTTGACCGGCCATCCTGCGAATGCTCTCAGCAAAGAAATCTTCCGGTCGTATGTAAATTTCGTTCAGTTTCCATTGTTCCCAATCTACCAGGTATTTATCCAATTTATCTTTGTAGAATTTTGCATCCTCAGCCCCCTCTTTCCCCAAACGTTCGAAATGCCGCGTTACCCGCCATAAGTCGACGGAACTGCCAATGCCATATTCGGACAGAAAAACCGGTTTTGAATTTTGTCCGAGGCCACGGATCAAATTGGTTGCCTTTTCAGGCTGAGGAACGATGGGATAGACATGCGCATCTCCGGAACTTTCGCAGTAACCCCCAATTTTCGTCATTTTTGATGGAGAAGCATTGGGAGCCTCTTTACCAAGAAAATATTCCCAATCCAGGGATCCGGGGTTAGATATGGAACCTATTGAGAACTGCCCGTCCCAACGGCCACTTCCCAGGAGAATCAATCTGCTGTTATCCAGCGCCCGCAACCGGGGAAGCAGCGCAACTGCATGTCTGAATACAGGGCCGTCCATAGTTTCATTGAGCAGCCCCCAGATAATCACACTGGGATGATTGCGGTCGCGATGGATCATTCCCAACTGTGAACGATCAAAGCGCTGGAACATCACTGATGAGCTATCCAATCCCTGTGAGGCAAATGATTCATTGTAAACCAACAGGCCTATTTCATCGCACAAATCAAGCTGGTATTGCTGCGCACCTCCCCATATAAAGCGAATGGCGTTGAATCCCATAACCTTCATATCCAGTAAATCCCGGCGCGCCAGATCAGGGTCTGTGGGTAACCGCTGACCAACCGGATAGTTGTTGCAGGAATGTGCAGAACTCAAAAAAATTCGTCGTCCGTTGAGCCGAAAACTTCCATTCTCGAATTTAAAATCACGAAAACCAAAACGAACGGAGCGTTCATCTGCTGTCTGATCCTTTTCGTTGGCGTTGCGAAGGCTAAGTCTGTACAAATAAGGATTATTAATATCCCATAAATGCGGATCTTCAATTTTCAACTCTTTTCTGAGAATAGTGTCTCCCGGAGAAAGGTCACATTCGAATTCAAATGATTTCAAGGTTTCTCCGCTTGTTGCGGGAGCAACGCTAAATGCTAAATGTTGATGCGTTTTTTTGCTCCCTGCGTTACGTAGGGTAGCCTCTATTTGAATAACATCGCTTTTTGAATTGGCTGAAACGAAAAGATCCTCCACCCTAACCATCGGTGCCAACATTAATTCGACGGAACCTGTTATTCCACCGCAATTGTATTCTCCTCCCGCACTATATGGAATTATTCTTGCCTGCCGGGGAATTTGTTTCAGGGTCATACCGTCTATTGGCTCATTTGTTGGATTCAGCACCCTAACGCTTAAATGATTGATTTTCCCGGATAGGATGACATCCGTAACATCTATGACAAAAGAGACATCCCCGCTTTCATAACGACCCATATAGACATCATTAAGCCATACTTCGCCCATGTAATCAATTGACTCGAAACGCAACAATGTCCGGCCGGAAGGATATACATTCTTTGGAGACAAAAAGTCGTGCCAATACCATACCACCCCATGATAAGCAGGAAAAACATCCTGAAGAATCCAGGGAACTTTAATCTTTTTAGCGCCTGGAACCGGAGTTTTCCACCATTTTTCAGCCTTTCCGATATTCAACGGATCTTTATCGATCAACCATTCCCCGTCCAATGAAACGACAGATTTTGAAGTTATGCTGCAGCCATTTGTTGAAAAAGATTGAGCAGATAACATGTTGGAATTTACTGCAAGTATTAGAACAATAGCAAATAATACCTTATAAAACGGAAGAGAAGTCTTCATAATGGATAAATGTTTATTATTCGTTTAGAATTAATCCAGCCACACAAATACGCCCGCCTTGTTTATTTTCAAATATTCCTGAGGTGCAGGCCGAAACCTCTTTGCCGGTGTAGTCGATCAGGCCGGAAAGTGTCTCTGCCTTTTCGTCGGTTTTCCGGAGCGTGTAGGCCGTTGATTTCCAGAATGATTGCCGGTTATCACGTTCTCTTCCCGCAAATTCACCATTCAGCAGATTGTTTGTGAATTTTTCAATCCGGTCTTTATTTTCCGAACCAACCACTTTAAAACCAGTCAACTCGCCAAATCCCATGTCATTCAATTGTTGCAATGTTTCTGCATCCATATAAACTCCACCGGAAAGCATATTTTTGATCTCATCCTTCGAAAGGGCAATAATATTGTCTTTGCCAAGAATAGTTACCTGAGCATTTTTACCTGAATAACAGGCAGGCAGCCCTATGCTGTAAATATCGTGACCAACCACCGGATTCCCCGAACTAACCCAGTCACCTTCAGTCAATTTCCCGGTAATGAAACTGTTTTTATTCCAGAAAGTATGGATTCCCGAAATTGCAGAACGCCCCAACGTTCTGGTCAGCATGTCAAAGAAAGGACGGGCTTCCTGCAAACGGGCTACCAGCGGTTCGTATTCATCCAGCGGTTCATCGTACATGGAAAGCACATTAAAGGCAGCTCCCGTACAGCCTGCCGCGATATGGGAACAGGCTTCAAGCACGACCATATTGGCCGCTTTTTTCAGCCGTTGATAAGGGAAACATTCAATCTCTGACTGGACGGAAACCACCTCTTCGGATAATGCTGAAACCTGCCGGCCAATATCGTGCGATTTCCCCACCAATTCATTGGTATTGTTATCGTTATAATAACCGCCACCCGGCCTCCAAATCACAGGGGTGTGGTTCGGGCCGGCAAGAATTTTAGCCCAGTTATCAAAATCGTAACCTTCATAAAACCGATCGCCGGTCATAAAACCAAGAGTCATCGCCGGATTAATTTCATGCACAGTTTTTTCAATCAAATCGAACAGGTGCGATATCGTGTTTCGGTTGTGTTGCAACCATGTTTCGCGAACTTTCAATTTTTCTTCCACAGCCCCTTCATTAAAGGCCTTTTTCAGAGTTTCACGAGTATATTTCTTACCTGTTTCTTTTTCGAAAATTGTCAGGCAATTGTCGCAAAAACAGCCAAGTCCGATGGGCATGTGTCCAAACCGGATATCATCATCGATCCAGATATAATCCGGATTTGCCTGCGTGGTCATTTGATAAATATTCCGGATATATTCCCGCATATGTTCATCGTTCGGACAAAAAGAGCCGTTGCAAACTGCTCCGTCAATATTGGTCATGCAAGTATAATTGCCCTTCAGTGAGTTGTCGAGGTTTTCATTGTGATGGCCAATGGTAGTCAAAATGTTGATCCCGGTTTTGTATCCCCGTTTCCGGGCCTGTTCCATCCGTTCCTTTAAAATTACGGTGCGTTGCCTGATAACATCCAAAGGAAGCGTTGCATGCGTTTCCGAAGTAAAAAAAGTAACCTCGTCAGTAACGCTTTTGTACTTGTCAAACAAATCGAAAAGCTCGTTGCAGCGGGTTTCAGACATCCAAACCGGAACTCCGATCCGGAAAGAAATAAAGGCCTTCTCAATTTTGGTACCTGCAGAACTTACTGACTTTGCTGAACCTTTAGTTTTATTTGCCGCCTGATTGCAGCTAAACAGGAGGAATACTGAAACAATGACAATAATTTTGTACATGGTTATCCGTTTCTAATTTATTTTTAACTGATCTTCATTTACTGATTAAAACATCCGGGGAATCCCTAGTTGCGCCTTTCCGGACGAATGATACCTGACGTTTTCATTTGGCAGTGGTATTTCACTGACAACTGACCACGACCTGAGATCCTTTCCTTCAGGAAAAATCATGATCATCTCATTTGCTTTTGTCGTGATCTCCATTATATTCCCACTAATCATCTGACTCTTTCTTTTCAGGTTTGATTGCACAACGGCCTTGTTCCAGGGCAATGCCAGTTTGCAGGGGTTTCCCAACAAGCTTTTAATACTTACCCACTGCACTTCTCCGGATTTAATCTCGGAAGAAACGATAAAACCCCCTTCGGCATGGAGCGTAAACCGTCCGTTTTTATTGGCCGGAAAAGCGGGAAAGGTCCGCAAAATACCATCGTAACCCTGGAGCAGCGACTCATTCATGGCGGTTGCAAGTACCGACATCGATTCCATCGACATGTGACGGAACGGCCACATTGGTAACGGGATTTTTTCATCCTTCGATTTGGAATTTACATCTCGCACCATGTTCGTTCTGAAAAACCACTCTGCATCCTTGTTAACTTCGCCTTCCATTCCCCAATGGCCCCAGCCATTGCAATAGATTTGCCACCTTCCGGGGAAACGTTCCAGGTCAATCGCTAATTCTTTGGCAAGCCCCAAGCGCGCCATCACTATCGGGACTGGGTCCCACCCCGTACACTCAGTACCATATAAAAGCGTTGTGGCAGTCATTATTTTAAAAATGGTACTATCCTTTTGGGCCAACCCGATCAATCCGGATGGAAAAACAGGTGAGGACGGAACACTTGGAAATATTCCGTCTAACAGTTTTAATCCATTTGTTTTACTCCCGGCTGAATATGCCGGGTCATCCTTCGAAAAGTAAGCATACTCAGGGTCGTCTGTTTTGAAATATGTGGCCAACCATTTGTTTTCTTTAATCCCCCAGCCAGCAGCTGCAATTTGATCTGCCGGAACAGGATATCCTTTAAAAATGCCCCAGTTCATTTTGTATCCGGTTTCTTCTTTAACAATTAGCCCTTCACTCGCCTTTACAACAGGAAGTGGCGCCAGGTTTTCCAATATTTCTTTCCATTTTTTTGCTTTCGGGTTATCTGTACCTGCCACTTTTAATGCTTCCAATGCCGTTTTAAATAGGGACTTTGCATAAACCAGGTCGGTAAGGCCATCTTTCAATTTTATCCAACCTTCATAACCAGTGCTCTCTCTGGCATGATATAACCCATCACTTTCTTTTACCAGGAGCGATTCGAAAAATTCACTTGCTGCCACAATAAAAGGAAGGGCTTTTTCTTTTAAAAATTTTTTATCTCCGGTATATCGGTATTGCCGCCAGAAATCAAGGGCAATTTCGGCAACAGGTGTATGGTTCTCCTTTAAGCCCAACGAACTATATCCATTTCTGTTGGTTACATCCGAAATAAAGGCCCCATCCGCATGAAAGATCTGTCTGGTATCTTTTCTGGCCTGAGGCAGGGAATTAAACCTGAAATCAAGGTACGGGTCGACCAACTCGTGGAAACCTGCCGCATTCAACGGCCAGTTCATCTGTTGCTGGTTCCAGTGAAAATAGTAATTCCATTGCTGCACATCGTGGCTCCAGCCCCACAGCCCATTGTTGAACCGTCCGGGGTATTTCCCCCCTTGTGAGGCATTGGCGTAATACATCGTCAGGTACCAGAGATTGGTAAGGTAATCATCGCCGTAATCCACGAAAGAACGGTTCCAGATCGATTTCCAGGCTTCGGTATGGGATTGACGGAACGGCTCAATCCCTTTATTGCTCACTGAAGATAAAACGCTTTTTACTTCCGGAACCGGATCACCCGGAGTGGGAGAAGTTACAGAAAAAGCTAGCTGTGCACGCTTCTGCAGGCTGCCGGACAGCTGAATCGTTGCACAACGGGAATGCTCACGTATATAACTCACGGTTAAATCATTGCCCTGGATCACACTACCCCCTACAGCAAATGTACCTCCTGATAGCTTCTGTGTAATATAAACACCCTTTTCATCGGCAAATGCTTCAGAACCGGAAAGTCCGATCGATGCATCCCTGTTGATACGACTATACCACATGGAGAAAGTCC
>CAYHQN010000144.1:0-9789 GCA_964358545.1 uncultured Tangfeifania sp.
TGACTACCCAGTGGGACATGTACATCGCCGAGGAGATGGGGTTTGAGAAACTGGATATCCTCAGTCAAAGGGGGATTGGACATATCAAGGAGGCAGTGGAGATCATCATGGAAAACCGTGGAAAAGAGATCGACATCCACCAGGTAGATCAATTCTTTGTAGACGAAAAAGTCAGGCAACAGCTGAAAGATGGCGAGACCATCGGATGCTTTTACATCGAAAGTCCCGCCATGCGCGGACTGCTCAAAAAGCTGAGGTGCGACAACTACATCAGCCTGGTGGCGGCCAGTTCGATCATCCGGCCCGGGGTGGCTAAATCGGGGATGATGCGCGAGTACATCAGGCGGTTCCACAATCCCAACGATTTCACCTACCTCCATCCCATCCTGAAGGAGCAGCTGAGTGAGACCTATGGCGTCATGGTGTACCAGGAGGATGTCATCAAGGTCGCCCACCATTTTGCCGGACTGGACCTGGCCGAGGCCGATGTACTCCGCCGCGCCATGTCGGGGAAATACCGGTCGCTCAGGGAGTTCAAACAGATAGAGGAGAAATATTTTGCCAACTGCAGGGAGATGGGCCATTCCGAAGAGTTGGCCAGGGAGGTCTGGCGGCAGATCGAATCCTTCGCGGGCTACTCCTTTTCGAAGGCCCACTCCGCCTCCTATGCCGTCGAGAGTTTCCAGAGCCTCTACCTGAAGGCGCACTACCCGCTCGAATTTATGGTAGCCGTGATCAACAATTTCGGCGGATTTTACCACACCTGGGTCTATTTCAATGAAGCGCAGCGACAGGGCGCCACCATCGAGCTGCCCTGCATCAACAGGAGCCTTCACCATACCCGGATCGTTGGTAAAACCATTTTCATGGGATTTATCCACGTCCAGAACCTGGAGAGCGTCACCATCGACCTGATCGTCAGTGAGCGCAAGTGCCACGGGCCCTACCGCTCCATCCACGAGTTTATCGACCGGGTTCCGATTGGCAAGGAGCAGCTGGTGATATTGGTCCGGCTGGGGGTCTTCCGTAGCCTGGAAGAGAACAAATGCTCCCTGTTGTGGGAGTCGCAGCTGTCTTTGAAGCGGGTACCTGTCCGGGCAGACTCGGTCAGTATGTTTCCGGTTCAGCACAAGAGCTTCGAAATGCCGGTGCTGGAATATTCACCGATCGAGGATGCCTACGACGAGATTGAGTTGCTGGATTTTCCGGTCAGCATGAGCCTGTTCGACCTGCTCCAGACCAGTTTCAGGGGCGAGGTGATGGCCAGGGAGCTGCTGCAGCACCTGGGTAAAAAGATCAGGATGGTGGGGCAGATGGTCACCATCAAATACGTGCGGATCAGTAAAAGGGAGATCATGCATTTCGGCACCTTCATCGATTGCACCGGCAATTTCTTCGACACGGTACACTTTCCCGATTCACTGAAGAACTACCCGTTCAAGGGGCCGGGGGTCTACCTGATCCTGGGCCGGGTAGTGGAAGAGTTCGGCTTTCCCTCCCTGGAGGTCGAAAAGATGGCGAAGCTGCCGTACAAGCCGAGACCCACGGGATGAAGGGAATCCGCCCAGCGAAGAAATATTTCGTTAAAATTTGGTTTTTGTTGCCCAAATAGGTAACTTTGACTTGTATTTGAAAAGTCTATGCGATCAACTTTTGTATATGGGAACGATTTTTGGAACTTCTATTACGCTCAGAATCCAGCGGTTAGAGACAAAATTGACTGGATAATTGGTCTGGTCAGGTCGTTAAAGGTGGTTCCTGAGAAATTTTTCAAGCACCTTAAAGGGAGTGATGGACTTTTTGAAATCAGGATTAAAGTGGGTAGCGATATATTTCGAATTTTCTGCTTCTTCGACGAAGGGAATTTGATCATCCTACTCAATGGTTTCCAGAAAAAGAGAGATAGAACCCCTAAAAATGAAATTGAGAGAGCAGAACGTTTAAAACAGCAATATTATGAAAACAAATCAAGAAAATAATCTTGTTTCCTGGGACGACCATTTGGACAAGAAATATGGGAAAATAGGTACACCTTCGAGAGATAAGTACGAAGAAGAATTTGAAAATTTTAAAATAGGAGTTCTTATTCAGGAAGCCAGAAAACTACAGAACCTGACACAGGAAGAACTTGCCTTAAAATGTGGAACAACAAAAAACTATATTTCAAGAATTGAGAACAATGCCAGTGATATCCGACTTTCCACCCTTATGAGGATCATCAGGGAAGGTCTTGGAGGACAACTTAAATTGAGCCTTGAAATTTAGGAAAATAGCCCAAAGCCAATTGCTAACCGCTTTTCCTTCAAAACAGCGTCCCCTGCACCGGCGGCTCCTCCTTTCGTTTACCGCTGCCCATGCCCTGCAGCTTCAGATCTTTCTTCACGATCAGCTCATATTCCGTGTGGCTGTTGGTGTCAATAGGGATGAGGAGATCCTTGCTTTTGTTGTGCGGGTCCTTTATTTTGATGGAGATGGCCTCCGCCTTAAAGCTTTCTCCCGGATAGGGTTTGAGCAGGCCCAGCACCTCCTCCAGCGGCAGGGAGTCATCGAGCCACTTCTGTTCATCTTTCTGGTCCAGAACGACCGGCGAGCGGTGGTGACCGATCTCCTGTGTAACAGCGTTGGCAACCGTGGTGATGATGGTGAAGGAGTTGGTCATCTCGCCGGTGTTGTTGTTGGCCCAGCTATCCCAGATCCCCTGTTGCCACATTGAAATTGGAATCAAGGTTCACCTCCGGCGCACTGCCCACCCCAAACCGTTTCACAAACAGTTCGATATCAATAACCTGTACAAATCGTCCGCACATAAGGCAAAAATAGTAAAAGTGGGGCAATGCGGGTATTTTTTCATTTCGAGGCATTTATTCTTGCCTGTTTATAGGTAAAATCTCCTTTTTTTTCGGTATATTTATATAAAGCACAACACCTTATCATTTCATCCCATGACTTTGCGACAGGATTTTGAGGGGAAGTTGAAATCAATCTTCAAACTTGATGCTTTTTATGATGACCAATGGGAAACTATTGAACGGATCATGAAAGGCGAACGCGTTCTTTTGATTGAAAAGACGGGCTTTGGCAAATCATTGTGTTTTCAATTCCCGGCAGTTATTTTTGAAGGGATAACGGTTGTCTTCTCTCCGCTGATTGCCTTGATGCGGGATCAGGTAAAAAAGCTAAATAGCCTGGGTATTTCTGCAAAATGTATCAACAGTGAGCAGTCACCGGAGGAGAACACACAAATTATTACAGAGGCAAAATCAGGACTGATAAGAATTCTTTATATCGCACCTGAAAGACAGGAAAACAGTGAATGGATAGAGGCAACCAGACAAATGAAACTATCCATGGTTGTAATAGATGAAGCTCATTGTATTTCTGTTTGGGGACATGATTTCAGGCCTGCCTTTAGAAGAATCATTAATTTGGTGAGGCTGCTGCCCGCGGGGTTGCCGGTTTTGGCCACAACTGCCACTGCAACCAGGAAGGTCGAGGAGGATGTTGCTTCCCAAATTGGGGGCAATATCAAAGTTCTGAGAGGTAACTTGATGCGTGAAAATTTTCGGTTATATGTGGTAAAAGTTAATTCAGAGGATGAAAAGTTAGTGTGGCTGGGACAGAATTTAAACAAACTGCCGGGATCAGGTATTTTGTATACAGGAACAAGAGTAGATACTGAAGTCTATTCAAAATGGTTTGAACACCTGAACCTCCCCATTATTGGTTATAATGCAGGATTGGATGCCGATTCAAGAATTGCCATAGAGAACGGATTAATGGAGAATAAATGGAAATGCGTCATCTCCACAAATGCACTGGGGATGGGAATCGATAAGCCGGATATAAGGTTTATTGTTCATACCCAGATACCTCAAAGTCCAATTCATTATTACCAGGAGATTGGTCGGGCAGGCAGGGATGGTAAACCCGCATACATTATTTTATTTTATAATCCTGAAGATAAAAAGTTGCCCTTGGCATTTATCGAAGGTGGCAGACCAGCTATTGCAAAATACCAAAAGGTAATCTCTGTCATAAGGAATGAACTTTTAGGAGAACGTGAAATAGCAAGGAAAACAAACCTAAAACAAAACCAGATAAGGGTCATTAAATCAGATTTAATTGATCAGGGTATTATCAGGGAGATATTGTTGGGCAAGAACAAAAAATTCGAATACATTACCCACGCTCCAACCTTGGATACAAAAGCATTTGAGGCATTAAGATCCACAAAAAGTTCTGATTTGGAGAAGATGATTGAATATATTGAAACAAATCAGTCGAGGATGAAATTTCTTTGCAATTTTCTGGGTGATTCTGTCATTCATGAATTTAACAATTGTGACAACACCGGGTTGAAAAAGATTCAAGTTGATTGTAACGAAGAATGGCAAGAGAAGCTAAAGGAGTTTAGGGAAGACTATTTCCCAATACTCGAAGTGGAGACAAAAGATTCGAAAATCAGCAATGGTGTTGCCGCTAGTTATTATGGCTTTTCCAATGTGGGCGCAGCATTGCATCGTTGTAAATATGAGACAAGAGAGGAGTTTCCGGATTTTTTACTGGTATTGATGCTGAAAGCTTTTCGGAAGAGATTCGGTCAGGAGGAGTTTGATTATATTGCTTACGTTCCCCCAACTGCTTCAGGCGATTTGGTAAAGAATTTTGCGGTCAAACTTTCTGAGGTTTTAAACTTTCCGATTACGCATGACTTGGTTAAGATCAGGCATACAAGCGAGCAAAAGGTTTTTGAAAATGGGGTCTTGAAATCCGATAATGTGAAGGGGGCTTTTTCTTTTAACAACCCTCAATTGCTTTTCGGAAAGCGTATTTTATTGGTTGATGATATTTTTGACAGTGGCGCAACAATGAAAGAACTGGGCCATTTATTTACTACTTTTGAAGTAGAGAGAATTGTTCCCATCGTTATTGCAAAAACTGTCGGAGGAGATCTAGTCTGAAATGAAAAACGAAGCAACCTACTGGATTACATTGGCCCATCTGCCGAAATGGGGTCTTGGTAAGATTAATAGTCTTATAGTTAGGTTTTTCCATGATGAAAAAATATCGATCGGGGAGTTCTTCAATCTTTCTGAATCGATTTGGTCAGAAAGGTATCAACTAACTCCCGCTGATATTCTGGATTTGCAAATTGCCAAATCAGAACTTCCCAACAACGCCTTTTTTACTGAAAATCTGTTGAGTCAGGGATATGAACTGTTGCCAATCACCTCACCAGAATATTCCACAACCCTAAAACAAAATTTAAAGGCAACTCAATCGCCATCTTTGCTTTATATAAAGGGGAACAAACAAATCTTAAAGGAACGGTCTATTGCCATTGTAGGATCCCGGGAGGCGGAGGGTAAATCATTGGAATTTGCTGACAACATTGCCAGGCTAGCCAGCAAAGAGTACAAGGTTGTAGTGAGCGGATTTGCAAAAGGGGTTGACAAGCAGGCCCTGGATTCGGCGATCAAATACAAAGGCCAGAGCATCATTGTGTTGCCACAGGGGATAACTACGTTTAACTCCGGATTCAAAACTTATTACAAGCAAATTGTAGATGGGGATGTATTGGTTTTGAGTACATTTCCTCCAAAGGCAGGTTGGTCTGTGCCCCTGGCTATGGCCCGTAATCCGATCATTTACGGACTCGCAGACGAAATTTATGTGGCCGAATCCAGCGAAAAGGGAGGAACCTGGGCGGGGGTTGTGGATGGTCTCAGAAAAGGTCGGAAAATTTATGTCAGGCAACCTGAACAAAATGAGAATAATGCCAATGCCTTACTAATTCAAAAGGGTGCGAAACCTGTTGATTTCAATGGGAATGAGATTCAAAATTCAGGTTATACCGAACAATCGTCTCTATCTTCACTGGTTGTTGAACCTACTGTTTTGCTTGAGAATATCCCTGATAAGATCCTGCGGGTACTAACGGGTAAGTCACTTTCCCTGAACGAGATTTTGGAAAAGGGGCGACTGAACATTACTGCCGGCGAACTGGCTTCTATTATAAAAGGTATGGAGTCGATCCAGTCCGTAAAGAATGGAAAAACAACAAAATACCTGTTGAAATGTGATCGGACGGAACCGGAGCAAATAGAGCTTTTCTGATAGTATTATTCTGTTGTATTAAAATTAAATCATGTTTGATTCCGACGAAAAAGAAAATTATAAGGAGCTTCCCCTTTTTAAAAAGGGAATGGAAATCCTTGAGGTAGTTGAACAGATCTGCCAGCTTATCCCGGATAACGATGAGCCTTTGGCGGATGTGAAATATGAGATGCTGAGCGATGCAAGGATGCTGACCGTAAAAATTGCAGGAGCAACAGCAGGTCAGCTGTATGATATCAAAATGGAGGCAGCAACCATCATCCGGAAATCGGCCAATAGTTTGATGGTACAAAACCACTCTCTCGAGATGTTTGGGTTTGAACATGTAGCCTATTTTCAGATCGTAAGGGATTTACTGGAGGAATACCGGTTATTGTTCATTGACTGGGTCTCGAAATTCGATCGTTGGGATTATGTCATCGATCGCTGGGGGCTGTTCAATCCGCCCGGAGTTGGGCCGTTCGATCATGATCCGGACGATGATATCCCGTTTAATGGGACCGATGAACTTTTCTAGCGAGCCGGAAAGAGGCATGGACTGTACATCCAATCCGTGATATAACTCACCCTTGAAAGAGAATATAGCCTGACTGGAATTGGCGGTTGTGAATTCAGGCTTCCAAAGGGCAAATCGTTTCTGGTTTAACCAGGCCAGTTTTGTGCTGATCTTCATCACATCCTCCAGCTCGCTCACTGATAACTTTTTCAAATGCCTGATCAATTCGGCTGCCTCCCTCGCAAATACAGGCTGTGATTTTATTGAAGTAGGACTGGCCGGCTCAAAATCCATGGTTTTTGAAGGAGATAGTATGACTGGCATATGCTTTCTTGTTGATAATTTGCACAAAAAAAGCGCCGCAAAATTAACTGCAACGCTTTCTGTGGAGAATATCGGAATCGAACCGATGACCTTTTGACTGCCAGTCAAACGCTCTAGCCAACTGAGCTAATCCCCCATTGAGTCGGCAAATATAAAAAATTATTTCATTGTCTGAATCAGAATTTTCAGAATTACAGAATGAACAGAATTACAGAATTATAGAATTACAGAATTAAATGAGTTTAGAGGATTGATGGCGTTTTTGGAGAGGGTGGAGTTTGGTAATTGGGATTGAAGATAAGTTTGTATTGCAGGCTGATGGCGCCGAAATTGATTAGCAGGCCTCTGGCAAACTCATCCCTCTCCATTTCCCACTCTTATTTTTTTTCAAAATTCTGTCATTCTATAATTCTGTAAATTCTGATCAATTCTGATTCAGACATTAATTGACAGCTGCCACCACCGCCTTCCCCCTCCCCGTATAGTTCACCAGCTTCCTTCCATTCTTGTACGCATTGAAGAAATCGGGCTGGGTAAACCTGAACGGTTTGAGCAAAAGATCTACCTTGTTTTTCAGCAGGGAATCGATCTCGTGGTAAACCTCATTGATGTTGCTGGTCGAGACCTTGGTAACATTACTGGCTACCCGTCTGAGGGGAATGGCAGTCTTAAAATCGTTCGTCAGACTGTCAAGTTTTGCCAGTTCATCGGGCCCGACGAAATATTTCTGCAAATCTGCAGCGGCAGTAGCGGCCAGTCCGTTGATCATGACGGCAATGTCGCACAAGACCTGGTCGGACGATTTCTTCAGGTCCGAAAGGGTGTAATCCACCTTGGCCTGAAGTACCAGGTCGTTTCCGGCAGCGGCCATGGCTGAGAGGCCGGCGGCAGAACGAAGGATAAGGGTGGTGAGTTCCTCGCGGAGGAAGCTTTTTTTCCTGGTGAGACCTGTGTTGTTGACCTCCTGGATCTGGCGATGATGGTCAATCAGGATCATCTTCGCCTTTAGTTGCTGATGGGCAGCTGCCAGTTCGGGCATTGTTTCAAAGAGGGAAAGGTTGTTGTCAAGGACCTTGGTGATTGCGCCGTACATGCGGCTCTTGTTGATCTGTTGTGCGTTCATAACTTCAATTTTTAGTAAGGGATTAAAACTATAATTAGAACTCTCCCTGCAAGTTGCCCCGAAAAATTGACAAAAACGAAGAAAACGGCAACTATTTTTAAAAATATTGCACCTCAACTTGTCGTTTATCAAAGGATGCTATTCAACAGATTTTTCGATCGCAAAAATTCTATTGTTAATTTGTGATCCGGGATGCTCAATAACCGACCACAAATCCTCCCGGCGGTGTACAGATGGGCTTTTCTTTTCCTCAGATCTACTATTCTTTTGTTGTAGATGGCATTTCTTAACAACAAGACCTTGTTTCTCTCCACAAAATCACCAATTCTCTCCCCTAAACCTTCATTTCTTTGCATCAATTCTTCATTTCTCTTCCTCAAATGACCATTTCTCTCCCGCAAACTGACATAGCGTCAGGCAAATCCATCGTTCCTCCCTCCCCCCTTTAAATTCTGCTAATTCTGCTAATTCTGGCCAATTCTGCTTCAGACATTTTGCTGCCTTAGTGCTACACAAATCCCAGATCGTTCTGATCATATCAGTTCTTCCGATCTCATACAACCGGGGATAATTCCCGTAATACATAATCCCCATACGATCCGTATCTGCATAACATACACGGTAGGGAGTTTCGTAACTAATCATATTTTGCCGTTTATATTCAACATGCAATATTAGGCAGTTTATATTTATTCCCCTATTATAATTTCGCTGAAAATGGGTCATTCATAAATAGCAGGAAAGGCCGGGATTTCGTTTTATCGTTTTTTTGTGGTAACTTATGGTTTACATGCCAATATATTTGTCTATTCCGGAAATTTTGTATTAATTTGCAATTAACTTATAAGTGAAGTATAAAATCGAAATTGAACTCTTTGAGGAACATCAAACTGTAAACTTTTACACATTAAGGTTTCAGGATGAAGCGACAGAAGTCGACAAATTTCTTGATCAATTTCCTGAAGGATGTGAATACAATGAAGATATTGATATCATTATCAAGTGGATTGAACAGATTGGCGAACGAGGAGCGCTTGAACGTTATTTTCGAACAGAAGGAAAAATAGTTGATCGTGTCTGTGCCATACCTATTGAGACTGCTTCCTTACGGTTGTATGTCATCCGATTAACAGAAAATATTGTCATTTTGGGGAATGGAGGTATAAAAAGTTCTGCCACATACAACGAAGATCCGGTTCTTAGTGCTTATGTAACGATTTTGCAGGAAGTCGACTATCACATCAGAACAAGAATAAAAAAAGGGCAAATAAGTATCTATCAAAAGAAATTATTTGGAAATCTTACATTTCAACTGAAAATAAATCTATGATAAAGAATAAAAGGCTGGAAGAGCGAAGGAAGAGCATATCAAAGGATGTTGACATTTCAGTCAGACAATCTTTCGATATTGTGGATCGGATCCACGAAATCTTGGCAAAACAAGGCAAAGAGCAAAAGGAGTTGGCGCGCCTGTTGGGGAAGAACGAGAGTGAGATCAGCAAATGGATGTCCGGTACACATAACTTTACCATTAACACATTGGCTAAAATACAAGCAGTGCTTGAGGAATCTATTATTCATGTCACCAAAGAGACGCAATTGGACAAACCAATAACCTGTAGAAGTTTACCAATCCCCTCCACAATTTATCCGGCCAGCCAAAACCTTTAAACACAAAGTCAAGTAGGCAAAGGCATTTCAGCCTAAGCCTCTCACAGAACCGTACGTG
>CAYHQN010000145.1:0-9677 GCA_964358545.1 uncultured Tangfeifania sp.
CCATGTTTGTATTTTGTCTGTTTCATTACCAACAATATCATTACTGCATGGGTGCTAACGTTTGAGTGTAGCGGCAGTAGGGGATTGCGGGCTTCGTCACTGTCAAGCTGCACCAAAATTTATGCGGTGCAGAATGCTTGAATATTCACGGAAACCCTTATTGACTGCTACACTTTGTTAGCTGCTGGCTTTTTTGTCAATCTTTATTATTTAAACCCATTTCCTCTAAATCATGAGAATATATTCTCTTGAATTCTAAGAAGGTCAATATTTCATCGTTACCTGGCATTTGTCCTAATTGCGCAATTATTGAATTTCGAAAACTCATCTTTTGTGAGCTTTGATTAAAATAGTCTTCATACGTCATTTTTGTTATGAATGTAATTTGCAGGAAACAAGTGTCAGAATTATTAGCAACTTCGATTATATCCTTAATATTTAGAAATTCATATCTGTTATTATTACAACAGATTACTTCCATTTCATATCCATTATATAGTTTAAGCGTTTCCTCATTAAACTCAATCTTTTTGTTTTTATGAAATTTCCCCAAATGCTTAATGTTAAAATCTTTTGGAAAAACATTTATTCTTTTATAATTATCTGACATTCCAATTTCCACGTTGTTTAATTCTAATAGCCAATACTCTTTAAAGAATGGAATTTTTTGATTTTTGAAATCAACGTATAAATGAGGAAAGTCAAATAAACGGTCTCCTTTGTCGTCGATTAATTCTATGTCTGAATATTTTAGTAGAATATATTTTTTTAATCTGCCTTGAGCACTTTTTGGCAAGAAATCACAATAATCCCTTATAAGCTTAATAGAATTATAGTTTGTTTCATTTTGGTCTGTCCTCTCATCTTTTTTATGATAAGCTAAGTCCACTTTATCCGTATAGTCCCACTCTTTCTTTACATCATCGATGTAGGCGAAGTATTCATTTGTATTTAAAATTACTCCCAAGGGATGTTGTTCAAGAACGGAAAAATCAATCCACCTTGGGAAGCTATTAAAGTCATGATATTCTTCTTTATAAGGGTACGATACATCATTAATATCACGTATTAAAACAGATTTTCCGCTATTTGTGTTATCATCAAAAAGTTTAGTCATTTTATTTTTAACAACGACATAAGACCTAATCTCTGTTATTTGCGATTTTCTTTTGCTGACAAGTGAAATTCCAAAAAATGTAAATAGTATTCTATCATTCTTTGGCAAATGAAGCATATCTTCAAGTTCTGCTTTGCCCCAAATATAAAACTCCATTACTCCCTTTTTTCGAAGAATTTCTCTAAAAACATCGTATGACTTTTTTGAAAAATTTGCAGAAGCTGCTAAAATATATCCATAAGGAGGATGCTCTGAATCAACTACATTAAGTATTTTTATTATTTTCTCAGGACCAATTTCTTTTTCTCTTTTACCCTGAATCATCCATAAATTGCCTTCCATTGGATGTGTTTCAATGACTTCTTCCATATTGGCATTTTCTGTATAGTAGTCTCTGGATAATTTTTCAATTGCTCTTATATCAAAACCATCATCACTACCACCTCTCCCAGTTGCCTCAATTGTTTGCCATTCTTTAAAATCATAAATCAATTCCCTAATTAAATCTTCAAACCTGTGTGGGTCTAAATCTTCAAAATGAATTGGACCATACGTTCGTGTTATTTGGATTTTCTTCATAATTCTCGATTGCGTGGATTTAATCTTGCAGCTAACTCCTTTATAGCCGAAACCTACTTTCTCTTACCCGGTGATTTTTGGTGGGTGCAGGAAGGTTAGGTTCGCTTTACATTTTAGTGTGAATTTATATAATATGATTTAAATATCAATGACTTCGAAGCGGAAATCGTGCAAGGCACATTTGGGTGATGCGGTTTGTAATCGCATTTTTTTTTAACCGCGATTAAAATTGAGGCACTAGACAACTATTGCGCTTGCCATAAGAGCCGCCCGGCCGGGCGGCTGTACAAGATGGTGGGGTGTGGATAAGGAGACGCCTGCCGGACGTCTCTACCCGGACATCGATCTGTAAATGCTGTAGGGTCGTCCGGCCGGACGACTAAAATAAGATTAGCTTCAATTTTGTACAGCGGCCCGGCCGGGCGGCTCCAAATCGCTTCGTCAATGTTCCCAAAAGGTGCCTAATTGCACCAAAACGTTGCATTGTAGCACCGAATCGCTTCGTCATCGCACCATCCCGGTGCTTTATTGCACTGAAACGGTTCATCAACGCACCAAAATGGTGCTTTATTGCACTGAATTGGTTCGTCGTTGCACCAAAACGGTTCGTCATCGCACCGAATCGGTGGAAATTGCACCAAATTGGTGCGTTGTTGCACCAAAATGGAGAAAAATTGTTCATTGACCCCTATCCTCTTTTGGGCGAAGCGGCAGTTATGTGATCTTTTTATGAATGGCGCTTCTGATGGTAACAGGCCCAACTAATCCTGATTCCAACAATGGATCGTTTTTTTGAAAATGTTGCCAGGTGCAGAAGGTAACCCTCTCCCCTTTGGGCTTTGGCCCTCCATCGAGGTACCACCTGGGCATCTTTTTGATGCTTGCCCCGTGGTCACCAACCGGATCTTCAAACTCATACTCAGGCGGTAACTGTTCGTCGCCGATCAGCCGGTTTGGCCAGAGGTTGACAACCTTTACCGTGAGATCATTCTCCCCTTTTATTACGGCGCCGGTGATCTCTATCCGGTAGGGCCGGGTCCAAAGTGTGCCCAGGTTTTTCCCGTTGAGATGAACTTCAGCAATAACCGCTACTCGTCCGAGGTCAAGAAACAACCGCTTCCCTTCGCCGGTCGTTTCGGCGCTGATAGTAAATTTCTTGTTGTAGGCAGCCGTTCCGGAAAAGTATTTGACACCGGGTATTTCATGTTTGTGAAGTGAAACCAGTTCGGGAAGCACGACATGTTCCGGAGCTCCCCAATTCGGGGGGAAACTCACATCCCATGCGCCTGAAAGCGTCACCGGTTCGCTGATCCCGGCGACTTCAAGGATACTTGTTTTTCCTTTGTTATCGATCAAACTGTAGTGGCCATTTTGCCAGAAGAGCAATCCGGGAGCATCGCTGCCTGCTGATTCGGCAAACAATGGAACTTCGTTGATTTCCGGCAGATCCGGATTCTTCTGCGCCAATTGACGGATGCGTTCTTCGTCGAGCGCTTCGGCGAACAATCGCGGTTTCCCCATATCGCCGTTGTAGTAGGATGCCCCGTCCCGAAGGAATGCTTTACCCAATCCGGGATGGACGGTCCCGCTTACGTTGGCTGCATCTTTGATCAATTGGCCTTCAACCGGCTTTCCGTTCAAAAACAGGGATGGAATGCCGTTGTGGTAAACCATTGCAACATGTGTCCATCCTTCAATCGCTGATGGGACAACCATCTTCAAAAAGGGGTATTTTTTTTGACGGTGCCAGATGGCTACGCCGTTTCGGCCAACTGTTAATCCGCAGGTTTCATGCCCTTCGCCGTATAGCTCATTCCCGGAAGGGGGATAAATGGCGTAATAATCGGTCCACCGTCGGTAGATCTGCTTCGGGTTGACCCTGATCATGATATCAATTTCAGGTTTTGCCCAAACGCAGAGCGTAAAGTTGTTGGTTACGTTCCCATGTCGTGTTTGCAGCGATTCAGGGAAGGATGAGGTCCCCAAAATTGTTCTATCGTTCAGCTTCAGTTGATGCAGATGTTTGTCGGTGGCAGGCGAACGGAACACGACGAACAGCGATCCGTATGGTTTGAGCTGCACCGGCACCCTGACCTGTCCGTTGGAGGTTTCGTAAATACCAACCCGCATTGTTTCGCCCGAATCGGCATCCCAGAATTCCGGTTGTCTGCCGCTTACCCGGAAAGTACAGACCAGATCTTCGTCATCGCGCCTTTCGTTGCAAACAAAGTAAGCCTCGGTATCACCGATAGTACGATGGATATACCGGATCGGGGCGTCTCCTGAACGTGAAGTGACCTCAAAATCACGGGCGATTTTTAGTTTATCCAGGATGATCTCCATTGCTTCACCCCAAAATACCCGTCCTTTGCCAAAACCACGTTCTTTGACAGACTTTCCGTCTACATCCCCCCAAAGTTCATCCGCCAGTTTCAGCATCGCCTGGTCGTTCCCCGAGCGATTGCCCAATCCCGGGGTCCGCTTTGGTTTGGCCCCGACCAGTATCATCCCCTCCTTGACCAGTTCGTGAAGTTTCCGGACCAGTTCGAGGGTCATGGTTTCATACTCCTGGACAACCATGATCCGGTAGCCCATTCCATCGGGCAGGACAATCCGGCCGTTTTCAATATGCATCCGGGTCAGGATCACCTCCCTGTCGATGACGTCATAGTCGTACCCTTCGGGAGGTACCGGGTTCAAATCTTCGCGAAAAACCCGGGTATGTTTGGGCGCCCCTTCACCGGTAAAGTAGACCAGGTCGGCCACAAACAACCCTTGCTGGAGCATGTACTGGCAACGCGCCAGGTAATCGAGCCATTTGCGGCCCTGTCCCCACCAGGTGTTGGTGCGCTCAAAATGAATTCCCCAATAAGCCATTGTCATCCCGGGGGCCACCGACGGATCGGGGTTGGGCTGCATCGCGTAACGGTGGAAGATGATGCGGGTCAATCCTTCCGTAAAATATTTGTCGCCCAAAGCTTTCAGAGCGAAAGGATACTCCTGCCATTTCCCGCTAGGGGCTTCTGCGGTGAAAGCTTCTGCCCCGACAATCTTTTTACCGTAAACATGGGCAACAGATGCGCAAAGTTTTGTTGTACGACGGTGCGCGTAATTGTGCTGAAACCAGGTGGACAAGCCTGACCAGAACTCCCCGATAGAGTAGTCGACCCGTGAACTGATTTGCAGTTCTTCGAAGGGCCCGTTTTCGTAAGGTTCGTTTATTGAAGAAAAACCGTGTGTTTTGCAAAGTTTATCAAAATGACCGTAATAATTATCGGCGACAAGATCGGCCTGGGTCCTTCGCAAGTCCCAGAGGAACCGGTCAGAGATTTCGGCGCTCCCGACGACCCTTCCGGTCATCGCGGGCAGATAATTTGTAAGGTCATAACCCGCATGTTGCAGGAATTCCTCCTGAAAGCCGGGTGTCCAGTTCTGAATGCCTACTTCCCAGCTATCGATTTCAAGGAAAACTTTGCCTTTTTCGGCAAGGGGAGCCATGGTAGGAAGCAATTCTGACATCATTGCCGTAAAATGCATATCCATCGCTTCCTTGCTGTATTTATCGATCTCAAGTCCCTCCCCGCCTTCGGGGGCTGCATTGTTGACGGTTCCCTTCGCGGCATAGCCCAACCGAAGGATCACCCAGTCGCCTGCCGGGGCATCCCATCTGAGGTTGCCATCCTTGTCCATCAGGTGCGAAAGGTTTACAATGGAACCAGGGTTAATAATTGATGCGGCCTGAATATTGGCAGTAGGGGCCGCATTATCGCCACCTGAGATATAGTTGGCTTTTGTTTTCCACTCACTGATCCTTTCTGCGCCGGAGAAGCGGACCATGGAATAGTGGTGAGGTTGTGAAGAGGAGAGACGGAAATAACGCCCTTTGGCTACCGGGAAATCGACCCTGTTCAAAGCGCTGCTTATGATGCCCAGGTTTGCAGCTTCCCTGAACTGGATGCCGTCATCAGAGACCTCCAGTTTCAACGCTCCGCCGGAAGGATCGGGCGTTCCGGCTTTTGTGACGGCTGGCTTTTCGCCGGCAACAACGGCCGCATGGGTAAATGAGACAGATCGTGCCTGGTACGGCTCTTTAAATTCGAACTGAAGGTAGCCCGATGTGCCATCCCCGGTAGGAAAAACATCGACCCCCTGAGATTCCGTTATGATCTGTTCGATTTGTACCAATCCATTGTTTGAAGTAATCCCGGCAACTAAATTTTGCAGTGGGGCTTCGCCCGGAAGGGCAGGATAAGCAAGCACGAAAGTATCGCGGTAATAATTTAGCTTACTGAAAGGTTTAGGCAATGCTACGGCAAGGTTTTTACCCCCGGTTACCGATGTCTCGCTCCAGGTGAGGTCCATCATCGCATGTTCAGGCTTTACCCAGGGACCGCCGCTTGACGACCAGCCCGGACAGTTGTGCATCCCAAAAAACAGGTTCAAACGGGTACACTCTCTGATCGCATGGTTCTTCAGGTCCCAATATTCTTTGGATCCAAAATCTACAGGTCCTTTGATCATTCCCGTCCCTGCATCAAAATTCAGGACACCGCCGACCCCGGCTGCTTTTATGGCTTCCAAATCACGGGTAATCCCTGATTTCGTGATATTTCCGTTCATCCAGAACCAGAAGGCATGTGTCCGCGCAGAATCAGGAGGGGCCAGAAATCCCTCTTTCAGTCCGGCAATATTTTCGGCGCCGGAGGGTGTGTACGACTGGAAGATACCCGCCGGCGACACCCAGGTGACAACACTTGCGGCGCTTGTGAATTTTAAAAAATCGCGTCGTTTCATCTGTTAATAATTTGTTTTTTAATGGCCAGATGGAATACCCACATTATCATTTTCGGTTGGTGTGAATATTTCCTCATGGGTATTTCATAGTATTAATAGTTTGGTAATATGGTGTAGTATAACAATTCCCGATTCATTTGGATTCGTTTTATCTTCAGGGATTATTGCACTGTTCCAGTTCAATTTCTTTTTGCCTTAACAACAAATATATAGCTTTTATCATTTGCGTATCAATGTCGTCACGGAAGACGAGTTATTAACCTTCCGATCCTGCTTCGCACGAAAGAAAGGGAGTGCCGATCCTCTAAATATCTGACGATGTTCCGCTTGAATCCAAAAATAATTCAGTATCTTTTCGGGATCATAGCAAAAGTCATTTCACCAAACGATACTGACATGATAAACCAAAACTCAAAAACATCGGACAATCAAATCCTGAAACAGGAAGAATCCATCCACACCAATCGGCACAATCGGCGGAAATTTATTGGAGGAGTATCATCGGCAGCATTGGCCTTGACCATTGTTCCGCGCCAGGTGCTCGGCGGAAACGGTTTTGTAGCTCCAAGTGATAAAATAACGCTTGCTTACATTGGCACCGGAACACAGGGGCTTCGGGAATTATTACCGCTTCTCGCTATTCCTGAATTACAGATTATTGCCGTTTGCGACCCGCAAAAAGAGGCCATCGGCTATCTGGACTGGAGTAAAAACGGACTCCGGGATGAAATTCGTTCCACCCTTCAAAGTCCCGACTGGGAATCGGGCGGAGACCATACCATTCCGGGAGGGCGCGACACCGGAAAAGAGATCGTGGATTCTTATTATGCCAAATTCCGCAGCGGGCAAAAAATCAGGAGCTGCGCAGCCTACGCCGATTTCCGTGAGCTATTTGAAAAAGAAAAAGACCTGAATGCAGTCAAGATAATGACTCCGGACCATCTGCACGGACTTATCGCGATGGCTGCGATGAAAAGAGGCATCAATGTCACCATGCACAAACCCATTTCCAACAGATTGGAGGAGGGTCAGCGGGTGATTGAAATGGCGGGCAAATCGAAGGTGGCCACCCACCTGATTGCCTGGGATGCGAACGGCTCAATGGATCAGGTAATGGCCTGGATCGACGAAGGTGCTATCGGAACGCTCAAAGAGGTGCACAACTGGTCGAACCGTCCCGTTTGGCCGCAATACCCCACCCTTCCGACCGACAAGCCTCCCATCCCGAAAGGAATGGATTGGGATTTATGGCTTGGACCGGAAGCCGAACGCCCTTACCATCCGCATTATACCAACATGGTCTTCAGGGGTTGGTACGATTTCGGCGGAGGATCGATGGCCGATATGGGACATTACAGTCTGTGGACCGTTTTCAAAGCCCTCGGACTTGAAAATCCAACGATTGTTGAACCAAATTTAAGCCATGTTTGCGGACTTCGCGATTCGACCGCTTTTCAGATTTACAACAATTTTTCATTCCCGATGGCCAGTTCCGTGAGGTTCAAATATCCTGCCAAAGGGTTGAGGCCGGCCATTGATTTGATTTGGTACGATGGAGGAATACGTCCGCCGGTGCCGGATGAATTGTATGAAGAGAACAAGGAATTGCCTGCCGAAGGGATGATGTTCGTTGGCAGCAAAGGAAAAATCCTGGCCGGGTTTAACGTGGATAACCCGCACCTTATTCCTGAAAAACGAATGGCGGGCATTGCTGTTCCGGAAGTGAAGAAAAGGGAGAGAATTTCGGGATTCAAGAAATTTATGGATGCCATCAAAGCAGGGAATCAGTGCCCGGGAAGTTTCACCGAAGCCGGTCCAATCACCGAAGCCATCAATTTGTATGCTGTTGCTTTGAAATCCGGAAAAACATTGAAATACGATGCTGCCAACCGGAAGATCACCAATGTGGCCGAGGCCAACAAATACTTATCCCGCGAATACAGAAAGGGATGGGAACCGGAAAGTATCTGAAACTGAAATATAATTTAACCATGATGAACCGCAGACAATTTTTTGGTAAAAGTGCATTGGGTATCGGGGCAACACTGATGGCCTCCCAAATTCCAATGACCCTCTATGCATCGGAAAGTTCCAAGGCGCTTTCCAAGCCACTGGGCTTTCAAGTCTGGACTATAAAAGACCAACTCATCAAAGATTTTCCGGGTACTTTGAAAATGATGGCTAAACTGGGCTATCAAAGCGTCGAAATGTGCTCTCCGCCGGGATATGTCAGTTCCGGATTCGGTCCGCTGGTGAGCATGAAGGGTTCCGAAATGAAAAAAATTGTGGAAGATGCCGGACTTGTTCTGGAAAGCACGCACTATGGCATTGGTGAACTGAGGGAAAACCTGAGTGAACGGATCAATTTTGCACTCGAATCCGGACAAAAACAGATGATTGCCTCCAGTTTCGGGTTGCCCAAAGATGCCAAAATGAGCGACTGGCAAAAAGCTGCCGACGAACTAAATGAAATTGGCGCTAAAACTAAGAAAGCCGGCATCCAGATGGGTTTTCACAACCACCACATGGAATTTGAGAAGTTAGACGGAGTGCTTATCTACGACAAACTATTGGAGCATTTCGACCCTAAGCTGGTCAAAATGCAGTTTCAGGTAGCCGTTATCAGCATTGGCATCAAAGCAGCAACCTATTTTGCAAAATATCCCGGGCGGTTTATCTCTGCCCATCTGGCCGACTGGTCATCAACCACCAACAAGCAAGTGCCTGTTGGCCAGGGAACCGTCGATTGGAAAGAGCTGTTCGCCGCTGCAAAAAAATGCGGTGTAAAAAACTATTTCGTGGAGATGGACCCCGAAACATTCAAGGAGAGTGCAAGTTATATCAGACAATTATAAGATACTGTTTGAAATTTGTTTTTTTGTCCCGTTAGGGCAATGTTATTAAGTTATGAAAATATAATTTCATAATTCGCCTATAATCAATAGATTGCTTCGTCGTGCCCTCTACCAATGACGACTTTTTTATATTTACTTGATTATCAATAGATTGCTTCGTCGTTCCTCCTCGCAATGACGATCGATGGTTGTTCTGTTGGATGAGGCGAGGGCTGGGTGAAAATTGACAACAAATCCTGTTTTACGTTCCAGCCCTCGCCTCATCCAACACCCTCCATGTGACAGTCGTCATTGCGACCGCGAGGCACGAGCGGGAAGCAATCCGTCGCATT
>CAYHQN010000146.1:0-9671 GCA_964358545.1 uncultured Tangfeifania sp.
TCCACATCCATATTCGAGGCAGTTCTCATCCCGAAAACCACCAATAACACTGAACCAAGCAAAATGAGGTACTTGTTGTTCAGCGAAAATCTGATAATATTATTTAGCATGGTTGCGGCGATTAATGAACATGTCCTGAATGTGCATCCAAAGTACCTGTTGCCTGAGCCAGTTTGACGAGAATTGCACCCAATGTTATAACCCGCTCACTGCTGTTAAGCCCAGCCCGGATTTCAGTTCGCACACCATCAGTAGCCCCAATCCTGACTTCCCGTTTCTCGAAAAGTTCAGGCGTAACCTGCACATACACATAGAAAGTACCCTGGTCTTCGAGCAGCGAAGTGGTTGGAACAGTCAAGGCCAGCGTGTTGGTAACTGTTTTCAGATACACTTCAACAAATCCTCCGGCGGTAAAACTGCCAGTGTTGTCGATTTGTATAGCAACAGGAATGAGGTAATTGTCGGAATTGGCTGCTTTCCCGAACGACAGTACTTTACCATTTAATTGTTCGAGCGACCAGGTTTTGTTGTCTTGCACGGTGCGGATGTTGGCCGAAGCAATCGAACCCAGCATGGACGCGTATTTTTGCTGGACCTCGGCATTCAGGAGGAGTGTTTTGTTTTGTGCAATGATTACAATTGGCTGACCTGCATCAACGTAAGCGCCGTTTTTTACCAGTACCTGTTTCACAAAACCGCTCATCGGGCTTTTTACACTCTGCCCGGATGCGCTGAAATTATTATTCAGGTTATCAAAGATTGCTTTGGCATTTTCGTATTGATTTTTTGCACTGAGCAGGTCTTTTGCTGAAACAATCTGATCTTTTGCAAGTTCAGTTGAGCGTTCGTAATCAGCTTTTGCTTTTTCAAGATTGTTCCTGGCCTCGGCATATCGAACAGAAATGTTGTTGTCGGCCAATTCGCTGCCTGAAATAGAGAATAAAGTCTGGCCTTTTGAAACGTCTTTTCCTTCCAGTACAGCGTTACCTGAGATCATCACGATGCCATTCGTTTTTGCTGAAACAATGATCTCATCGCCCTGTGATGATTGAACCTGTGCGGTGGTTTTGATAACCTGACCGAACGGCTCGTTGTGGGGGAAATCGGTGGCAAAATCAACTTTCCACGACTGTTCCTTTATAAAAACGGTGGTGTTTGTTTTGGAAATAACTACTTTTTCTGAAGCTTCGTGTGCTTCGTCATGTTTGGCAAAAACAGTAATTTCAGGTACAATCACTTCAAAAGTTCCATTTTCATTTTTGATTTCATATTTCAACGACCCTGTTCCCGCTATTTCGGGTTGAATATCGAAACTGTAAATGCCTTTTCTGGTTGGTTTATCGAGAGTTTGGCTTACTTCTTTGCCATTCACCAACAGGTGAATCGTCATACTTCCGCTTTCCAATGCTTTAAAATCGGGTAATCTGGAAAAATGCGACAACACATTTGCCGTTTCACCAACGACAAAGGCATCGGCTTCGGCAAACACTTCAAAATCGCTACTGTATGCGGTGTATTGGAATTTTACTTCTTCGTGGGCATCATGAGAATCAGTCGCCTCACTTGCCTTTTGTTTATTGCTATTCTGGCAGCCCGCAAAAGCGATTGCAAGCAATGCCGCTAAAAACATCTTGTTTAACATGGAATTTTATTGCTTAAATTTCTGAAATAAAAGAATGATGAATGTGTGTAATTGCAATGTTATAAGCAAATTACATCAATCATTCAGGAAAAGAAATTTAAACAACAGGTGGCGCGCGCAACCCCAATGAGGAGCAAACGAAACAAGAATGGGATGAAGTTTTTAATGGTATCTGTGCAATTGAAATAACCTTTGGCACAAATGAGTTGAATTCATTGGAAAACAGAATGGCCTGAAAATGAACAAACTGGAAATGATTATCATCGCAACCCAAACAATTAATTTCTTGTCTTAATGAATTTGCCGGAACGACTACGGCTTGTTTTAAAACGCAACATTCAGTTTCCGCATTTCCGTCATGTTCGTGATCATGTGTACGTGTACTGTGATTATGTGCATAGCTGTCCGATTGACAATGGTTACTTTCAATACAAACCAGACTTTTATGGTGATGATGGGGTACAATAGCATGAGCCAATAATACAATATTGGCAAGAAGTATAAAAAATATGGCTGTTTTTTTCCTAATCATTACAAAATTATTGCTGCGAAGTTAACGCAAAATTCTTTCTGTTGGTTTGTGGCTTTGTTAAATTTATTAAACAGAGAGGGTTAATGTTTTTGATGCAAGATTCTTTCTGTAAAAGCAAGCATAAGAGCTGAAAATAAAAATACAACATGAATAATTACTTGCCACATGACATGTTCCGATTCATGATTTTTAATATTTATAAATGTTTGTAGCAGATGAATACCAGATACACCAACTAACGAACCGGCTAATTTTACTTTTAATGAACCGGCATCAATTTTTTGAAGCCATTCAGGTTTATCTTCATGCCTATCGATATCAAGCCGACTAACAAAAGTTGAATAACCACCAATGATAACCATAATAAGAAGATTCGCTACCATTGTAATATCAACCAAAGTAAGTATCCCAAGCATCAATACGGTTTCACTAATTTCGTTGATGCTTGTAAAGAGATGAATCAATTCAACTAAATATTTGTAGGTGTATAACATTCCACCTAAAATAAGGCCTACGTACAGAGGTGCTTGTATCCATCGACTTGAGAAAATAATTTTCTCAAGCACTATTTCAAATTTATTGCTCATAATTTTTCTATTCTAAATTTATTTTAACCCAACTAAAATTGCAAAAACAGTTAATGAAGAAATTACTGAGGACCTTGTTCCTCAAGGGCAAGAATATTTTTGATGTTATTCTTAAATATGACCGATGCCAATACTGATATCAAAAGGATTCCAAGGATTGTCAATAGAGAGTAAAAAATTGGTATTTTATAAAATCCAACGATAACCATTTTCACCCCAACAAAAACGAGAATAGCAGATAAGCCATATTTGAGGTAATGAAAATATTTGGTTATTCCCGCAAGGGCAAAGTACAAGGCTCTTAAACCTAAAATGGCGAATACATTTGAGGTGAAAATAATAAACGCGTCATTTGATATTGCAAGAATCGCTGGAATGGAATCGACGGCAAAGATTAAATCAGTAAATTCCACTACCAGCAGCACAATAAACAATGGAGTGGCAACGGTTTTTGAATTTATTTTCACGAAGAAATTTCCCCCATGCATCTGTTCCGAAACCGGAAAGAACTTTTTGAATAACTTAACCAGCGGATTTTTGTCAGGAGCTAGTTTTTCGTCTTTGTGAAAGAGCATTTTAATTCCGGTAAAAACCAAAAATGCCCCGAAAATATAGATGACCCAATGAAATTTACTAATTAGTGCAACACCTGCAAAAATAAAGATGGCACGCATAATTAAGGCACCCATAATACCCCAAAAAAGTACTTTGTGTTGGTATTTAGGCTGAACATTGAAAAATTTAAAAAGCATAATGAATACAAACAGATTGTCTACACTTAACGATTTTTCAATCAAATATCCGGTTAGGAATTCAAGAGCTTTCTCTTTCCCCAGGAAGAAATAAATGCCATAATTGAATATTAGTGCCAGCGAAATCCAGACTGCACTCCAAATCAGTGCCTCCTTGATTTTTACTTCGTGCGATTTACGGTGAAAAACACCCAGATCAACGGCTAATAACAATATTACAAAAGCAATAAATCCAGCCCACACATATGCATCAATAACCATAGTTCGAATTTTAAATTAAATACCAAATTAGAGATCAATAAACCTGTAAAACCCTTTGCCAGCGCGTTAAAATACTTTAATTGCGATAAATGCGATGGCAATACATGCGGTTGCCAGAATGGCAACAGGTTTCAAATTAAACTCAAACAGTTTTTTTACTCCCGGACCTATTTTGATTATCAGGAATGATAAAAGATAAAACCTGAACCCTTGACCAATAAGAGTTCCGACAGCAAAGATGAAGATATTCATGTCAAATGCTCCGGACGAAATTGAAAATAACTTGTATGGAACCGGAATAAATGGGGCTAAAAACAAAATGCCCAAGCCCCATTTGGTGAATTGAATATGAATAGATTGGTAAACAGCCTCAGTAAATCCCGGGATATTATCAAACACAAATCTGGCAAAACTGGTAAATTCGCCGTGAGCACCAAGCCACACAAAATGACCAATGGCATATCCGGCTATTGCGCCTGTTAATGTTCCCATGGTGCCAAATAATGCATATTTATAGGCTCTTGTGGTATTGAGTAATGTTAAAGCCATAAAAAACATTGGAGTTGGCAACGGTAAGAACGATGCATCAGCAAAAGCACAAATAAACAATGCCCATGCACCCCACTTGGTGCTTGCCCATTGCATACCCCAGGTATATAGCGATTTAAACCAGTTCTTCATTCCTGCTTTTGATTAAATTAGTGGAACGATCAGGCATTTCATCACTTTTTTTTTGATACTCTTTAAAAAGTTCATCTTTATTTTTGCTTACCCTGTGAAGTAACTCCAATTCCTTTGTGCTGATAACATCGTCAGCCAATGCAATCCGGATCAGATGAACCAAATACTCTGTATTTTTCTTAACTATTGAGTCTGCGTGAGAATCCAATTTGTCCATTTTATGTGATTTATAATTAATATTTAAAAGAAAATGTTCGTCAATAACTGGTTTGTCAGATTTCATTTTCCAGTTCCTTTCCATAATTTATCAAGAAATCCTGTTACATTATCCAGTATTCCTTGAACTCCGTTTTGACTGATATAATTAAGAAGTTTTAAGATTAAGGGCAGTAAAATCGCAATCAGAGCAATAACAATTGCCAAAATGACAATGAATGCAAATATTACAAGTCCTTTTAGCTGTCTGTTTTTTTTTTAATTTTTCCAGAAAATATAACCATTTATAATTGGAGGCATGCCTTTGATAGGGATGTCTGAAATTTTGAGTTTGGCTTTGGTTATCCTGATATCCGTGATTAGGATCGAATTTTCGATCCTGTTGTTTGTTTCCAAAAAAGTCATCAAGTTCCATGGTGAGAAGTTTTAATTAATAAATTAAAGCATCATTTTTTAGGATGATTCATAAAATAACACAAGAGCTTTAAATAAAGCCTTGAAAGTCAATAATTTCAATAAGATTGAATGTGTCGAAGAAGCAATAACATGTACTGCTTGTCTAACAAATAGACTGAAGCACTATTACTTATCGAATTTAAGGGAAATACCAGCTATGAATATTTTGGCGGCTGCCAGCTCGAAAAGGAAAAATCTTTTAACAAAAACGAGACGTTTGAAATAGGTATGAGTACCAGTTGCTCAGCAAAATAGAAAGGCTCGTCAACCTGATTAATATGGTCATCATCAAACGAATCAACTCCAGAAAAAACATTATTCTCCTCGCAATTTAGTTCGGAAGCAAGTTCTGTATTACAAACGGGGGTGTTGTAATAGGTATAAACTTCAAGTCCTAAACAAAAAAGCACTGCTGCCAGAAAAAGCAGTCGGAATAATATGTGTTTTGATATTTTCATTATTGACAAAAGTAATATTTAAGCAGAAACTTTTCCCAAATGAATGTTAACGAATAATTAAAATGAATTTCATTCATTTATTATCACTTATGCTCAACTCAAATGCTTCAATTTCGAACGGGTGCGAGGGCAAAATTGCAGCTCTTTTGAAAGCCTTTGGATGGAGCGTTGGCTTGCAAATGTGCTGCAATGTGCGGGGGCTGTTGATAAGAGCGTTCCCTAATGCGCCCAAAAGGCGCAATGCGCGTGGGGCAAAAAAAAATTAAAACCCCTTGCGGAGGGGTTTCCAAAAGCAATAATCCAAGCTGCCTTTTTATTTGCAGTCATTGTCAAGTTAGCGGTAATGTGTCAAAAAGCGGCGTTTGGCTTGCACCTAACGGTCTGGGCTATGAGCAGAAGCGGGTTGCGGGCAACGAATTTGTCCGCCAGGACAATTTCGTAGACGTGACCGTCTGTTGGTTTTCCACATAAGCCGCTTTTGCTCCATAGCCTGTGAGCAGGCGTGGGATTATTCTAAGTCCAATACTATTTTGAGATTCTCGGTTACAATTTTTCTTAGATCAGATGGTAGTTCACCAATTTTCTGGACAAATCGTTTATTGTCTATTGCCCTGATTTGATCAATCATCAGATCAGATGGTTTCTGCATATTCGATATGCCCTTCTTTATGTGGACCCTTAAAATGTCACTTTCCTTAACAACATTTGTCGTTATTGGGCAAATAATTGTCGATGGATGTAATGAATTCAGTAAATCAGTTTGAATAACTAGAACAGGTCTGATTTTGCCAGGTTCTGTACCAATTTGAGGATTATGGTCAGCAGTCCAAATATCGAATTGTTTAATCTTCATGGCTTATTCTTTCAAATTCAGCCAATACCGTCATCGATTCTTCCTGAACCAATTTGGATTCTTTAGCAAGCTTTGTAGCAAGTATTTTCCGTTTATTATACCGATTGTAGTAATCAACAGCCTCATTTATATAACGGTTCCTCGTCTTCTTGACTTTAGATATCACTCCCTCTGCCTCGTTAAAAATCTGATCTTCAAGTTTTAATGAAAGTGTTTTCATATTTTATAGATTAATATCACAAATGTATATACAATTTGTGATACCAGCAACGTTTACGCAAATTTTCAACCCATGACTGCTAACGTACTTTCACTGTACCGCTTGCTGACCATCCATTCACGAAACTGCAGCATCTTTTCATCTTTTCCGGGATCTGGTTTGGAAAACAATCCGGTAGGCCGGACCTTGCCATTGGCCGTTAAGCGCCCTTTTACACAGCTTAGAATTGCAGCGGCATGGGCGCTACTTGCATGAAGGTAATACTCCTTGCCAAAATCGCGCTTGAACTTTTCAGGATGAAACTCGTTGCAAGGTATATACCAACATTGCAGTGAACTACTCCACCTGGCATTCGTATGTGCCTTTAATCCAATATTATACCTGTTTTACTCTCCTGATCAACTCCTCTACACCCTCACCAGCTCCTTTTGCAATCACCTGCACCCTTTTGGGAAGATCGAATGGAGGGTTGGGATCGATCAGATAAATAGGACAGCCATAGGGGGCATAATGAAGCAATCCGGCCGCAGGATAGACATTCAGGGAGGTTCCGATGATGCAAAGAATATCGGCTGATTCAACGATTTGCACGGCTTCTTCCATGGCCGGGACTTCCTCTCCGAACCAAACGATATAGGGTCTCAGCTGGCTTCCTTTTTGGCACTTGTCGCACGGATTTATTGCCTTGTTTCCGATGTCATAGATGAGGGTTGGATCTATTGAGCTTCTGGCTTTGGATAGTTCGCCATGCAGATGAAGAACATGCGTCGATCCGGCTCTTTCGTGCAGGTTGTCAACGTTTTGTGTAACTATCCGCACATCGAAATCTTTTTCCAGTTCGGCCAGCAGCAGGTGACCTTTGTTAGGCAGACATTCATACATCTGCTTTCGGCGCTCGTTGTAAAAGCGAAGCATCAGTTCGTGGTTCTTGCGCCATCCTTCTATACTCGCCACCTCCATCACATCGTACTCTTCCCACATTCCGTTCGAATCGCGAAAAGTACGGATCCCGCTCTCGGCCGACATCCCGGCACCGGTCAGAATTACGATCTTTATCATAAATGTTTCCTAAGCCTTCAACCGCCCAATATACTGATAGTATGTTTCAATCTTTCAAACCGCCGATTATTGATGTTGAACAGGCAATGTAAATATGAAATCGCTTCCTTTACCCAATTGACTTTCTACCCAAATCTTACCACCATGTTTTTCAACAAATTCCTTACAAAGCAATAAGCCCAAACCTGTCCCTTTTTCGTTATTTGTACCCCGGGAGGTTATTTTTTCACTGATCTTAAATAATTTATTTATATCATTTTCGCTGATACCAATGCCTGTATCGCTGACATTAACGATGATTTCAGCTCCTTGTTGGACCACTTTTACATTTATTTCACCGTTTGTGTCAGTGAACTTTATGGCATTTGTAATTAGATTCCTCAATATTGTATTGATCATATTTTGGTCAGCAAACACCTTTAGGTTTTCAGCTATTTGGTAATTTATCGTGATATTTTTTTGATTTGATAAATTCTCCAAAAGACTTACAACTTCTTTCAATAGTTTATCAAACATAAAATTCTCCGGATTAAAATCCATTCTACCTGTATGGGCCTTAGACCATTCCAGTAGATTATCCAATAGATTAAACGCATGTTGAGAGGAATCGCGAATCATTTTAATCATTGATGTTGTTTCTTCGTGAGTAAATGAATCCCTTGAAGAAACGAGCAATTCGGAGATTCCTAAAATACCGTTGAAGGGGTTTCTTAAGTCATGTGCTATGATACCAAAAAATTTATCCTTCGTAGCATTGAGTTCCTGCAACTGTTCATTTTGAGTTTGAATTGCAATTTTTTGTCTGGATATTTCTTCATTGTAGTCTTTCAAAAGCAGATTTGTTTTTGCGGTATATTTGTAATTTCTGAAGACAAAAAATGTGATTATAATTATTACAAATAGAAGAATGACAAGACCATATGACAATAGTTGTTGCTTGTATATGCGAGATTCGTACAATGCTTTCTTTTTAAGAACGTCAATCTCATTTTGTTTGGCTTGTTGTTCAAAAGCATAGTTTAGTTCGAGCGTAGTTATTTTCTTAATATAATCGGATCTTCGAAGGGACTCATCGCCTATCCGGGCGAGGGTCTGAATTTCGTACGCCTTTTTATAATTTTTCAACTCATAATAAACCGAGTGTAATACTTCGTTTGCCTTTTGGATATTCATCGGGCTCTTCATTACCTGAGCTTTGGCAATGGCTTCTTCTAAATAATAGATCGCCTTTTTGTAGTCTTTTTTTGCGGCATAATACTTTCCAAAACTGAAATAACTTTGGCCGTAATTTATAAATCCTGCTTTATCATAGTACTCTATGCCTTTTTTGTAATAGGCCAGTGCGCTGTCGGGTAAATTCGATTCCAGACAGCAGTCGCCAATATGCACAAATGACGTTGCTGCACCTGAAATATCGTTTATTTTTAATCGAAGCTCAAGGCCCAATTTGTAATAATTTAAAGCATTTTTCCAGTCCTTTTTACTTTCATAAATACTTCCTTTTAAGTTCAGATTATAGGCAATACCTGTTTTATTACCTACTGACTGAAACAAAGGAAATGCCTTATCTGTAAATTCGAGCGCTTTATCAAATTTCTCCAGCCTGGAATAAATGTCTGCTATGTTATTATTGGCATAGGCGATCTCAAGATTGCACAAAGGACTCACTGCTATGGAAAGTATTTTATAAAAGTCATCCAGGGCTGCTGAATATTCCCCGATGTTTCGTTTGTTGATACCCAACTTATTCAATACATTGCATTGTTTTAAAATATTTTTTCGTTCAACATAAATTTTCAGCGCTTTTGTCCCGTATTCGTATCCCAATCTTGGTGAATCAACTCTGTAATTCCAGCATAAATCATTGTAAATATCAGCTTTTAGGGAGTCAACACTGTTTATATTCAGGACTCCTTACCTCGCGCAGTCTGAGATGGCGGATATTTGAAAAATC
>CAYHQN010000147.1:0-9421 GCA_964358545.1 uncultured Tangfeifania sp.
AGGGATTTTCCTGTCTATAGTACAAACCTATTGAACCGCATATTCACAGTTATTGTGGTAAATGGATAGCTGAACATTAAATTGTGTATAAAATATGATGGAAAAATTTATATTCCCCTGAGATTGTTTTTATGAAACATTTAAAATCACTCTGCACACCAAGAAAAATCCAACAAGACACAGACGTTCTGGATATCATCGACCTGGCAGAAGGTCGTATTGATCCAGCCCTGTTTTTTGAGACCAATTACAAAACCCAGGGAATGGCTGTGCTGTTAAAAACAGCATTTGAAAGATTCAAAGGAAAGAGCCATCAAAAACTTATAGAGTTAACACAAAGCATGGGCGGTGGTAAAACACATAACATGATTTCTTTAGGCTTAGTGGCAAAGCATCCAGAGTACCGCAAAAAAATAATTGGTAGCGATTACCATGATGAAAGGCTAGGAGAAGTAAAGGTACTTTCATTCTCAGGCCGTGAAAGCAATATTCCAAACGGTATTTGGGGTTCAATAGCGAAGCAGTTAGGTAGAGAATCAGAGTTCAAATCATTGTGGGAAGGTGGATTAAGAGCGCCTGGGCCAAGTGAATGGATAAATATGTTGAAGGGTTCTCCTAAGCTGATTTTGTTAGATGAGTTACCGCCCTATTTAGAAAATGCGAAAACCATAACTGTTGGTGCAGGTGATTTATCCATTGTAACTACAACCGCATTAGCAAACCTTTTCAATGCCCTAAACAGAACTGAATTAGATAATGTCTTAGTAGTAATTTCTGATTTGAAAGCTACTTATCAAAGCGGTACCCGTTTACTTCAGTCAACCTTTCCCAATTTGGAGGGTGAAGTAAATCGCTTTGCATTGGTTGTTCAACCGGTCAGCAGTTCATCAGATGAAATCTATGATATTCTAAAAACGAAACTTTTTGCTACGCTTCCTGGAAAAGATGAAATAAATGATATTGCTAAAGCATACAAGGAGAAGGTTGAAGAAGCAAAGAACCTAGGTTTTACAAATTACAACCCTGACAAAATATTCACCGGCATAAAGGAATCGTACCCTTTCCACCCTTCTATCAGAGAACTTTACGAACGTTTCAGAGAGAACCAAAACTTCCAACAAACCCGTGACCTTATTCGGTTAATGCGAAAAGTGATAACGGCAATGTGGAATTCTGGTTTAGCTAATAAAAGATTTTTGATTCATGTTTATGACATTGACCTGAACGAAACCTCAATAAATACTACCATTACCCAAATCAAACCTTCTTTGGGTAATGCCATCAGTAAAGACATAGCAAATGAAGGCCGTGCTACAGCCGAAGTAATAGATACTCAATACAAAATTGAATTCATTTCTCAGGTTGCAAAGTTGTTGTTAGTTGCCTCATTGGCTGATGTGCCAAACGCATTATTAGGCCTTAATCAGCACGAGTTGGTAGGCTACCTGGTAGAACCAGACAAAGACATCACCAACTACCGTAAGGCCTTTGAAGAATTCCTTGGTCAGGCCTGGTATGTTCACTCAGATAAAGATGGTCGTTTGCATTTCCAAAATGTACGCAACCTTATTGCTGAATTAAATAGCCTGGTAGATGGTTATGACGAAGAAAGTGCAAGATTAGAAATACGAAAATATTTAGAAGATAAGTTTAGACCCGTAGTTGTAGACTGTTACCAAAAAGTACTGGTGTTCCCGGCGGTTGATCAGATTAAGCTGGAAGAGGAAAAAATCTTACTCGTTCTTTTTGAACCCAATATTTCAGGAGGTGGTCTTAATCCTGATTTGCTGAAACTCTATGAAGATACCCAATACAAAAACAGGGCAATGTTCCTTACCGGTGAACGCAACACTATGGATAATTTGCTTCGCAAAGCTAAAGAATACAAAGCCATTCAACGAATCATTGCAAATATGAGAAGTGAACGAGTTGCCGAAAATAATCCTCAATTCGAAATGGCAGTTGAAAGAGAAATGAAAATCAACCTGGCATTCCTGCAAGCGGCAAGGGAGACCTTTGTTAAGCTATACTACCCATTCCGTTTTGGAGGAGTCAACCGTATGGTAGATGCAGATTGTATGATGGAATGGAAAGGCAACAATTATAATGGTGAGGAACAAATCCGTAAAGTTCTTGCAGATAGACAGAAGTTCACTTCAGATGATCCTAAATCTGATGGGTTCCGTAATAAATGTTTAGAGAGGCTCTTCACGTTACCTGAAATGAGGCGAGAAGATTTGAAAAATCGTGCTGCTACCAATCCCGCATGGCAATGGCATCATCCAAAGGCACTGGAAGAACTCATTGATCATTGCCTTCGCACAGGAATTTGGTTTCAGGCAGGCAACTACATTCAAAAAAATCCGCCGAAGGAAGATACCTCTGTAACAGTACAAGCCACCTGGCCTGATAAAAATAAGAGTGAAGCTATACTCAAAATAATTCCCCAATTTGGTGATATAGTGTATTATGAATACGACCAACCTCCAACCACCGCTTCTGATAAGATTACCGATTTCAACAATTGGAAAACAGATGCAATGGTGGTGTATTTCCTTTGCGTGGATAGCAAAGGTACCCATGAAACAGGCCAACCATATAAATGGGTAAACAAGTTGAGTATTCGCTACAAAGTATATGATGCAGGTGATGAAAAGAAAGGGAAGTTGGAAGCATCTGCTGATGATGTAAAAATATTGTATTCTACAGATGGTTCTGACCCCAAAGAAAGCGGGGCTACGTATGCCAGTGATTTTGTGATTCCGGAAGAAACCCGTTTTGTGTTGGCCATTGCAGAGAAAAAGGGCGTGTGGAGTGAAAAGTTGGAAATACGTATTGACCGGACAAGACCCGAAGGCTTAAAGATTGATAATAACAAACAGCTTACCTATGAAAAGACAGGAATGTTCAAGACCAGCAATAACAAAAATACCTATGAAGAATTAGAACTTTTCAAAAAGCATGGGGCAACATTCAAACAGGTGTATCTCAATTTCTCTTTCAATGTAAATGGTAAAAACCATTGGGCACAAACCATTTTTGATGAATCGCTGGAATTGACTAAAGAACAAATTGAGGCTCACATTGAATCTATGCGTTCTGTTCATAAAACTCAAGGTGAATTTAACACATCCCTGCAATTAGGGGGTATTGCCTTCCCTAGCGGCCAGGCTTTCAAAGATTGGATGGCTGCTAAGCAATTTCAATTAAGTAATTTTAAACAAGAAGAGCTCATTCAATAAAACCATCTGCAACCAAGTCCCCTCTAAAAAGAGGGGATTTAGGGGTGTGTTTAAAAATATTACATAAAAAAGAAGTTTTTGTGATGTAGTAATATAGAGGTTTTAAACGCTATTGAAAATCAGGTCAAAAACAAAAGATAGTATAGGCTTTGGCTTTAATCCTTCGGAATCAAGACATCACTTCCTTATCATAATACCAAAAACTGTTACAGCCAAAGTCTTGATTTATGAAAGGTTTGATTGGGATATTGAAGAAGACGGCCAAAATAAACCGCCTTTAAAACAATCAATGTTCGAACCGCCTGAACAAAAAATTGACCAACGCTTCGACAGGTTAAAGTGTGAACTGTCTAAAAACAAGTGGAAAGAAATAGAAAGTGCATTTCGCACAGAGTTTAACCAACGGCTCCGTGAATATGGTCAAAAGACAACCGCATGGAAAACAGGCCAAAACCTTGTGCATAGGCTGTTTGGCAAAGAACTTACTTTGTTGTGTTGGGCTATTGAAGATTGCGACATTAAAGTTATACCCACTGCCATAAAAAACTGGCAAGGCTTAAAACCCGAAGAAAGGTGGTGGCTCTATACCATGACCAATGCAAGCACTGGTGAAGCACATACTAGATATGGCTGGCGTACCGCCATCCGCTATGCATTAACAGAAAACCCCGTTACCGACAAGTTTCGCCAACGCAGCTTTCTTGATCAATATGTAAATGATGCAATAGAACATCACAAAACCAACGCATGACAGATCAATTATCATTCATAGAAGTACAGTTCCCGGTAAGCAAAATTTCAAAGGAAAGTTACAAGGAACGCAAGGCGGGACAGAGCCAAACCCTTACTGGCTTAGGCAAATGGTGGGGCAGAAAGCCTTTGGTGTTGGTGAGGGCTACCATTTTAGGATTGTTAATGCCAGCAAGCAAAGACCCAATCAAAGACAGAGAGATATTCCTTAAAATCTTAATGATGGATGCAAAAGGCTTGTGGGCAAGAAAAAACAAGCCCATGAAAATAGATGTCATCATTGAAAACCTTACCTATAAAGAATTGAAGAAATACTTTGAGGTACCTGCCGACCTCTTCACAGAATGCATAGAGAATCAGGAAAAATTATTTAAGCAAACTGTAAAGCAAAACATCACATTGTTAGTACCAAAGAAGGGTTTAAGCCGTGAAGAAAAAGAAGAAATGAACAAACTGGCTTTTAATCGTCTCAGCTATGATGATCGTTTAGAGTACTGTCTAAGGCCTGAAGAAACGCAATTAGAAGATGAAGCCACCTGGAAAGAAATAAATAATCATTTAGGTACTAATGCAAAGTCTCTTGCAAACCTAATAAGGGAATTAGGCATTAAGAAATTTGGCTATATACCTACTGTGGGTGATTGCTTTGCTGGCGGTGGCAGCATTCCCTTTGAAGCCGCCAGGATGGGTTTAAAAGCCTATGCCAGTGAGCTAAGTCCATTAGCAGGATTATTGACCTGGGCAGGTTTGAATATTTTAAGTTTACCTAATGATGAAATAAAAAAACTGAAAGACTTTCAGGAAAAGGTGTTTGATGAAGTAGCCAAACAGGTAGAAGAATGGGGCATAGAGAAGAGTGAAAAAGGCTGGATGGCAAAATACTATTTGTATTGCAACGAAACCACCTGCCCACATTGCAAAGCCAAAGTACCTATTGCTCCAGGTTGGTGGGTAAGCAAAAGAACTAAAACCGTTGCCATGCTTAAATACAATGAAGTCAAACACAACTTTGATATAGACATTATACAAAATGCCAGTAAATCCCAAATAGCACAGGCCGAAAAATTGGCTACCGTAAGAGACGGCAGTTTATCTTGCCCTAATTGCAACAACACCACGCCTATTGCCGTGTTACGCAGGGACGATACCGATGCCCAAGGCAATTCCATTTACGGGCTAAGACGCTGGGAGGCCAATGAGTTTTTACCCCGCCCCGATGATGTTTTTCAGGAACGACTTTATGCCATTAAATACCTTGAAAAAAACGACCGGAAAACATGGGCACAATTTCTAAAGAAACCTGCACCTGCAACAGATGCAACGTATGGTAAGGTTTATTATGTCGCCCCTGATGAAAACGATTTGAAAAGAGAACAAAAAGTCATTGACTTGTTAAAAGAAAGGTTTGATGAATGGCAATCCAAAGGTTACATACCAGCAAGTAAAATTGAGTCTGGCGAAAAAACGGATGAGCCTATTAGAACAAGGGGTTGGCAATATTGGCATCAGTTGTTCAATCCGAGGCAGTTACTTCAAAACGGCCTCTTTGCAGAAATTTTTGATTCCTTAAAAGAAGACAAGAATGAACTTGTTTTGGGGATTTTGGGGCTTAATAGAATTGCTGATTTTAATTCTAAATTATGTAGGTGGCACTCAAGAAATACACAGATTGCTCAAACTTTCTACAATCAGGCACTTAATACATTAGATAATTATGCAGCGAAAGGGATGTCCGCTCAATACATTATTTGGATTATTGAGCTCCAAAAATTGCTTGAACAGAATAATTTCGGGCTGCAATTAAAAGATGCCCGAACTATAAATAATAAAATAGATATATGGATAACAGATCCCCCATATGCCGATGCGGTCAATTATCATGAACTAACAGAGTTCTTTTTAGCATGGGATAAGAAATTCTTTGAGCGTTTTTTCCCGGAGTGGTCTACACGTAGCAAAAGAGTCTTGGCAATTCAAGGTACAGGTGAATCATTCAATCAAAGCATGATTGAGATTTACCGCAATTTAGCCAACCACATGCCAGATAATGGGATGCAGGTGGTCATGTTTACCCATCAAGACCCGGCAGTGTGGGCAGACCTTACGCTTATCCTTTGGAGTGCAGGATTGCATGTAACTGCCGCTTGGAATATTGCCACCGAAACCGAAAGCGGAGGCTTAAAAGAAGGCAACTATGTAAAAGGTACCGTGCTCCTTGTATTGCGTAAACTCACCAACGATGCTACCGCCTTTACCGATGAAATCACTTTTGAGATTCAGGAAGAAGTAAAGCACCAAATAGACAGTATGCGTAGCCTGGAGGATAAAGAAGACCCTAACTTCTCCGATGCTGATTACTTATTGGCTGCCTATGCCGCTACCCTGAAGATACTTACAGGCTATAAAAAAATTGGCGACATTAATGTAGAGTACGAACTAAGCAAACCACGGGACGGTAAAACCATTGGCCCGGTAGAAGCTATTATCAATAATGCCATCCGCACTGCTTATGATTACCTCATTCCACTGGCATTCGATAGCTTCATTTGGAAAAACCTCAGTGCAGAAGAACGCTTCTTCATCAAAGGCATGGAGCTTGAAAAAAGTAATGTGTATCAATTAGGCGCCTACCAGGAAATGGCAAGGGGTTTTGGGGTAAAAGAGTTTAAAGATTTACTGGCAAGTACCAAAGCAAACCAGGTAAGGTTTAAAACCCCTGCGGAGTTTAGCAACCGTTGGTTAAGAGGAACAGATGCCTTTGGCAATACCTTGCTCCGTCAGGTATTAATGGCTATTACCCAAAGCGAAAAGGAACAAAACGGTCAGGCAGGACGTGCATGGCTTAAAAACGAAGTGGAAGATTACTGGAACAAACGCCAAACTATTATCGAACTACTTCGCTACCTAAGCACCACCGAACACATAGACCACATGCAGCACTGGGGAAGTCCTGCCTTGTATGCAAAATACTTGGTTGAATTAATTAGCAATGACGGCGTATAGAATATGATAAATCGTTTTTCATCAAGAGTAAACAATCTTGGAGAAACATTTTTTAAAAATGCACTCCGAAATGCGGCCAGTTACGACCGCATAGCCGGCTATTTCAGTAGTTCAATTATTGAAATTGCCGGTGAGTACATTGACCAAATGCAGGGCAAAGTCAGAATAATATGCAACTCTCAATTACAGGTTGATGATGTAAAATTTATCAAAGACCAGCCACAGGCAATGAAGTTGGAATGGTGCGATGGTAAACCCGAAGAAGAGTTAGCCAAAATACCGGACAGATTAAAACGCCTTTATCAATATCTCGTTACCGATAAAATTGAAGTAAGAGTATTGCCCAATGATGTTTTTGGTTTAATCCACGGCAAAGCAGGCGTTATTACTAAAAATGACGGTAAAAAGATAGCCTTTATGGGCAGTATGAATGAAACATACAGCGGATGGGGCAAAGGCGGAAACTATGAAATTGCCTGGGTAGATGACGATGATGCTGCCATAAATTGGGTGCAGCAGGAATTTAATGCCCTGTGGGAGCATCCACTGGCAAGGCCCTTAACCAAATTCATCATTGAAGACATCAAGCGTATTGCCGAAAGGAAGGTGATGTACGGGATAACCGAATGGCGCAATACAGATAACCCGGCAGCAACGGTTATTGAAAGCCCTGTTTACCGCAAAGAGTTTGGTTTATGGGAACACCAGAAATACTTTGTTGATCTGGCATACCGTGCCCACAAAAAAGGATTTGGGGCAAGATATGTTTTGGCTGATATGGTGGGCTTGGGTAAAACCATTCAATTGGCCTTATCTGCCATGCTCATGGCGTTAGAAGGTAACAAACCTATTTTGGTAATTGTCCCTAAAACTCTCATTTGGCAATGGCAAGACGAGTTGTTGGATTTGCTGGACATGCCTTCTGCCGTCTGGAATGGCAAATGCTGGATAGACGAAAACAAGATTGAATATCCTGCTACGGAAGAAAACGGCCTGTGTAAATGCCCAAGAAAAGTGGGGATTATTTCACAAGGGCTGATTGTAAGATCAAGAAGCAGAGTCGCTGAGCAGTTAATGAAGCTCAATTATGAATGCGTCGTTGTTGACGAATCACACCGGGCAAGAAGAAAAAATCTTGGTAATGGAAAAGAGAATGATGCACCGCAGCCCAACAACTTAATGGGCTTTTTGATAGATATTGCCAAAAGAACCAAAAGCATGTTGCTGGCAACAGCCACACCAGTACAGATACACCCCATAGAGGCGTGGGATTTGCTTTATATCCTTTCACAAGGTAATGAATTTGTATTGGGTGATTATCTTAGCCGTTGGCAACAAGAGAGAAATAAAGGACTTAATTTAGTTACAGGCCGTGAAGAATTGAATTCTGATTATGAGAAATGGGATTGGTTAAGAAATCCGTTTCCTCCGGGCGATGAAAAGCCAAGTACCTTTGGTGTGCTTCGTAAACAAGTTAATTTACAAAATGATAAATTCACTATTTCTGGTAGTGAACTCAATAATTTTACTCCACAGCAAAAAGCAATTGTAAACAAAATCTTTTCTGAAGACTTTCTCAAAAACCATAATCCTTTTATCCGCCATATCATCAGGCGTGAAAGAAAGTTTTTAGAAACAACTATTAACCCCGACACAAACCAACCATATTTGAAACCTATCAACGTTATCCTTTATGGAGAGGGTGATGATGAAGGGTTGCCTTTATCCACACACTTATTTGATGCATATTCTTTGGCAGAGCAATTTTCTCAACTTTTAGGACAAAGAGTGAAAAGCAGCGGGTTCATTAAAACCATGCTGCTACGAAGGGTTTGTAGCTCAATGTATGCAGGTCTTTCAACGGCTATTGGCATCTTAAAGAATTGGGTAAAAGAAACAGACGAAGAGGAAGAAGATTACACAGAAGATAATGAAGAAAATAACAACATAAATAGCCACGATTCACCATTTAAAAACCTTACAACAGAAGAAATCAATTGCCTGGATAGTCTTGTAAGATTGTTGGAAGAATACCAGGAAAGAGACCCCAAACACGATCTCTTAAAAAGAATACTTACTGAATCACACATACAGGAGCCTTGGATCAACAGAGGCTGCATTGTATTCTCTCAATACTTTGATACCATCAAATGGCATTGTGACCGGTTTGCAAAAGATTTCCCAAACATCACTTTTGGTTTATATGCCGGTGGTAACAAATCAGGTGTCTATGAGAACGGTGTCTACCATCGCAAATCAAAAGAAGATATCAAAAAGATGGTTCGCACAAGGCAGATAAAATTGTTGTTTGGTACAGATGCAGCCAGTGAAGGTCTGAACCTGCAAACATTAGGCACTTTAATAAATCTTGACTTAGTATCTGTAAATAAATAAAGGTATCAATTGGCGTAGAGTAATGCTATACT
>CAYHQN010000148.1:0-9348 GCA_964358545.1 uncultured Tangfeifania sp.
GGATATTTAGTTCAAAATGGTCATTCAGTGACCTCAGTAAAAATGCGGCATCCGAGGATCCTCCCCCCAATCCGGCCCCGAAAGGAATTACTTTGTGGAGATGGATATCCAGTCCGGGCAAAACACATTCCTCCTGTAACAAACGGTATGCCTTCACCACAATGTTTTGCTCAGGATCGATGTCAAGATTCAGACCACTGCCGGCAAAATTGACCCCATTGCCTCCCTTCTCCACATATTCGAGCGCATCTTTCAGTCCGATGGGATAAAAGAGGGTCTCAATATCGTGGTAACCATCATCCCGCTTTCGCAGGATATTTAGTCCGATGTTGATCTTGGCGTTGGGGAAGAGAACCATTACCTAAATTATTTTCGATTTTAAATTTTCGATTTTCGATTCATTCAACAAAGTATAAATCCTAAACAAATATTCAACGAGTCAACGGTTCCCCGTTTCTCAGTTTCAGTTGTCCTCCCCTGACAGGATTACCTAACACCGGAGTCCCCTAGTCCTCCGTCTTTCCGTCTTCTCCATCATTCCATCGCCTCAATTGCTGTAACTCTCCAGCGGCTCGCAGGTGCAGAAAAGATTTCTGTCGCCATAGGCGTTGTCGACTCGGCCAACCGGTACCCAAAACTTGTTGTCGCGTAACCAGCTTAGCGGATAGGCAGCTTTTTCGCGGGAATATGCATGGCTCCATTCGTTTGCCGTTAACACCTCCGGCGTATGAGGCGCATTTTTGAGTACGTTGTCCTCTTTGTCAGCAACACCAGATTCGATCTCTTTGATCTCATCGAAGATAGCATTCAATGCATCAACGAAGCGGTCGAGCTCCTCTTTCGATTCACTTTCAGTGGGTTCAACCATCAAAGTACCGTGTACGGGAAAAGAGAGTGTAGGAGCATGGAAGCCATAGTCCATCAAGCGTTTCGCTATATCAGTTTCATCGGCGGCACCCTTCAGGTGACGGCACTCTAAAATCATCTCGTGTGCCACACGTCCGTGGGCGCCGGTATAGAGGATTCCATAATTGTCTTTCAGTCGGGCGGCAATGTAATTGGCATTCAGGATGGCAACTTTGGTTGCCTCGGTCAATCCGTCTGCTCCGAGCATTTTGATGTAACCGTAGGTGATCGGAAGTACGGAAGCGCTGCCCCATGGAGCAGCAGAAACTGCATGCATACCGATGTGTCCGTTGTTCATGACCGGGTGGGAAGGCAGGAATTCGACCAGATGTTTGGCCACACCAATAGGCCCGACACCAGGGCCACCTCCGCCGTGAGGAATGGCAAAGGTCTTGTGAAGATTGAGGTGGCACACATCGGCGCCAATCCTGAACGGATTGGTCAACCCAACCTGCGCATTCATGTTGGCGCCATCCATGTAAACCTGTCCGCCATTTTTGTGAATGATATCGCACATCTCCACAATGGAAGCTTCAAATACGCCATGGGTCGAAGGATAGGTGACCATGAAGGCGGCCAGGGTCTCTTTGTACTCTTCCGCTTTGGCTTTCAAATCATCCACGTTGATGTTTCCGTTGTCGTCGCAACCAACCACGACCACTTTGTTTCCGGCCATGACCGCACTGGCCGGATTGGTCCCGTGAGCGGACGAAGGAATGAGCACTACATTGCGGTGCCCCTCTCCCCTGCTCTTGTGGTAATCGCGGATCACCAGCAGCCCTGCATACTCTCCTGCAGCGCCGGAGTTGGGCTGGAATGAGATATCGGCAAAACCGGTGATCTCCGAGAGGTCCCTGCGCATCTCCTCCATCATTTCGTGGTAACCCATGGCCTGGTTTTTTGGAACATAGGGATGAATTCCGTTGAATTCAATCCAACTCAGCGGAAGCATCTCTGTGGCCGCGTTGAGCTTCATGGTACACGATCCCAGTGAGATCATCGAATGAACCAGCGAGATATCTTTTTTCTCGAGCCTCTTGATGTAACGGGCCATCTCAGTCTCAGACCGGTATTTGCTAAAGACCTCCTGTTTGAGAAAATTTGATCTCCTTCTGAATTTTTCTTCTATATTTTTTAAGTCAGGAATAGCCTGAATTTTTGGAACCTGCTTATTGGCAGCCTTGGCGAAAACCTCAAGGATCCAGTTGATATCTTCGAGATTGGTCGTTTCATCGATGCTGATGCCCACTTCCCCCTCCTCAAAATACCTGAAATTCATCTCCAGGGCAACCGACAACCATTCGATATCTTCCTTTTTTACATGCCTTGGAAGGGTGATTTTCAAAGTATCAAAGAAACCTGAGGTTGCGCAGCTGTAACCAAGTTTGGTGACTTCACTGGCAATAAACGCAGCAATGCTGTTCACGCGCTCCGCAATGTTAAGGATACCCTCCGGACCGTGGTAAACGGCGTACATTCCGGCCATGGTGGCCAGTAATCCCTGTGACGTACAAATATTAGAAGTAGCCTTTTCTCTTTTGATGTGCTGCTCGCGGGTCTGGAGTGCGAGTCGCAGGGCAGGTTTTCCGTTGATGTCTTTAGATACTCCAATGATCCTACCGGGAAGGTCGCGCTTGTACTCCTCGCGTGTGGAGAAGAAAGCAGCAGAAGGACCGCCATATCCCATCGGAACGCCATAACGCTGGGTAGATCCGAATACAATATCGGCACCCCACTCCCCGGGAGGAGTCAGTAATGCAAGCGACAACAGATCTGCAGCCACGGCAATTTTCGCTCCGATCGACTGAACTTTTTCGGTAAAACCGGCATACGGTTCAATGACGCCATCCGAATTTGGATACTGAACGATGGCACCGAACCATTTCTCACTGGCACTGACCTTCCTGAAATCACCCACTTCGAGCACGATGCCAAGAGGTTCAGCCCTGGTAAAGAGCACATCCAGGGTCTGCGGCCAAACTTTTTCATCAACAAAACAAACATTGGCGCCGGCCTTCTCCTGTGCCCTGGAACGAAGGGCATACATCATGTGCAATGCCTCTGCGGCTGCAGTGGCTTCGTCAAGTAGTGAGGCATTGGCCAGGGGCATGGCCGTCATTTCACAAACCATTGTTTGAAAATTAAGGAGTGCCTCCAGCCTTCCCTGGGAAATCTCTGCCTGGTATGGAGTATAGGAGGTGTACCATGCCGGATTTTCAAGGATATTGCGTAAAATCACTGCCGGAGTGATCGTGTCGTACCATCCCATGCCAATATAGGTGTTAAAGACTTTGTTTTTGGAAGCCAGGTGAAGGATTCGGCGGTAGTATTCGCGTTCCGTCAGGCCGTTGGGCAAATTAAGCGGTTTCTCCAACCGGATGTTGGATGGAACAGTCTGGTCAATCAGCTCATCCAGCGACGCTACACCGATGATTGCCAGCATTTCCTGAATATCCTTCGCTCTTGGGCCTATGTGTCGGGTTACAAATTTGTCGATTGCCATTTATAATAATATTTAAAGTTTTGTTTTAAAAGGAGTGACTATAGTGAACTAAAGTGACTAAAGTGAACTAAAGTTGTATAACTTTGAATTTTAGACACTTAGTCGTTTATGCATCCAAGTGTTTTGAGTTAAGAAAAGTAACAAAAACGATCCGAAGCCACAAGGACTTTATTCACTTTAGTTAAAAAATGAACCTTCAACCAATATAAAAAGCTTTGTTTTATTTCTTATTAAATCTAAAATTTTTAGCACACCTATTTGCCCGTCAGGGCATAAATGTCAATAGAGAAATGCTGATAGACAAAACGTTTCCCCGACAGGGGATAAACCAATCAATTTCGTTTGGTTAAAAATTACGATTCAACTTATCAGAATATTCATAGCTGACTTGAGATTGCTTCACTTCGTTCGCAATGACGATATGTTGTTGATATTGAGAGTTGAGAGGAAAGAAGGATGGCAGGCGGCTACTCGACTTATTTCAGAAACTGATACACCTGCCATCCTTCTTTCCTCTCAACTCAACGCCTTGATTTTGTTTCGTCATTGCGAACGAAGTGAAGCAATCTGTTGAGCTTTGTAGAACATACACCGTTTGTATATCAACTAAATTCATTGCAAAAACGGATTTGATCTTCGCTCTCTCCCAATCGTTGTATCGTCACCATGTCCAGGATAGACTTTTGCACCGTCATTCAAGGTCAGCAATTTTTCTTTGATGCCGGAGATTAACAGCGCATGGTTCCCTCCCGGTAGGTCAGTTCGTCCTACCGATCCCTCGAAAAGTATATCCCCGACAACCAATATTTGATCCGATTCGCTGTAGTATGCGACACTTCCGGGAGAGTGCCCAGGTACATGGATGAACTTCAATTTGGAATGACCAAAAGCGATCTCTTCTCCTGGAACCAATGCTACAGTTTCCGCTGGATTGGCCATGGAGATGCCAAAGAACATCGCATGCTGTTTGGCCTGACTTACCATTGGAAGATCATCGGGGTGAATCCTGCATTTCAAACCCCATTTCATTTCGGCAAAACTGTTTCCCATAAGGTGGTCGAAATGACCATGTGTATTCAACAATTGAACGACTTGAAGCCCTTGCTCCTCAACAAAACGACTCAATACAGCTTCTTCCGACCTGTTAGAGCAGGCAGGATCGATGATAACTCCCTCTTTGGTTTCGTCCCAGAGAATGTAGGCATTGACACCCACCGGATTAAAGGTAAATTTTTTAATATTTATCATGAAAAATTCATTGTTTTAAAGTGATTGAGGCCTTCAGTTTCCCTAATTCCTTCTTGGGTTCTTTCCGTCCGAAACGATCCAATTTCTTTTTCAATTCGCTACCGCGGACGGTGGACAGCGGACGTTTCATTTACCCGGGGTTCCGCTTCGCTCCACCCCGGGCTACAAAACTGGTCGTTCCTGACGGGACTAAACTCCGGTAGTCGCACTCGCCCCTTCTCCCCGTCTCCTAGTCCCCTAGTCATTCTTCTCCGTCCTCCCTTTTCCCTTCTCCATGCCCCACCTTGCTCTATGCCCTCTGCCACCTGCCCTTACTTTTCGTCTGCTATTCCGGGGAGCATCGGAACAAAGACAAAATTACCCGCTTCCAGCTCTGAATATTCATTTTCTCCCTCCCTCACTACTATTTTCATTACCTGGTGCCGCCGGTCCCCTACCGGGATCACCATTCTTCCACCCACAGCCAGCTGCTGCTTCAGGATTTCCGGAACTGATGCGGCTCCCGCCGTGACAATGATCTTATCGAAAGGGCCGTAAGTGGGCAATCCCAAATAACCGTCTCCATAAAAGAATTGCGGATGATAGCCCAGTTTTGGCAATAAAACGCATGCAAAATCGAAGAGCGACCGCTGTCTCTCAATCGTAAACAATGATACGCCCATTTCGCACAACACTGCCGCCTGGTAACCGCTCCCCGTGCCAACTTCCAAAACTCTGTCGGTCTTTTTGATTTGCAGCGCTTCAGTCTGGAAGGCTACGGTGTAAGGTTGCGAAATGGTCTGTCCGGAGGAGATGGGGAATGCCTTGTCGACATACGCGAATCCGACGAAACTGTTGTCCATAAAAAGATGCCGGGGAACCATGTTCATCGCATGAAGAACAAGTTCATCCGAAATCCCTTTACTCCTGATTTCATCTACCAGTTTTTTTCGTAATCCTTTGTGCCTGAATGTATCTTCCAATTGGGCTGCTTTTGGGGTTTCCGAAGGCAAAAATACCAATCTATACGGGTTTTTCAACATCGGAAATCGTCCTGATTTGACATTCGCCACTCAAAATGATTATAACCCTCAGGGCGATTCCATTTGGCCGTTAAAAAACAAAATTATAAACAAATGAAAGTTGATAAATAAAAGAATAGGTAAGAATCGGTAAGTTCCTGCAAACATGTAAAAAAACTACATTTACACCAAGATGTTACACGGAGCTATCATTCACCCAGGAGAACCGGATGATTCATTCATCGCATCGCTGCACGCCATAAAAAGTGTGAAGTGGGAGACTGTAATCCCTTCCATCAACCTCAATTTTTTTGGTAACCCTGAACACCTGATTCCCGCGCATTGCAACCTGGCTGCCATTCTCGATCCGAAATTCACCTCTTTTGCATTTTTATCAATCCTGGTAAGACGGGGATGTCATCTTTTTTTAACAGAAAAACAGCTGATGAGTACCGCCGAGCGGGAAAAGCTCATACAATTGGCTGAAGAGGGCAATACTTTCATTCAAATTCGCAACGATCTGTTGGTTCATCCGACATTTGTGAACAACGCAAAGAGCAAATCAGAATCAAAATTGATTGAAGTTCATCAGGTTGCGCCCGGAAGACCCGGGGCCCTGCAGGAAATGCTTTACAACAATCTGTTCATGATCCTGAAAATTGTGCAATCTGAGCCATCCCGCATCAGCGTTTGTGCCATTCCAAATACGGGCTACCAACCTGATGTGGTGAACCTGCATCTCACCTTCCACAATGGTTCCGCAGCTTCCTTAACCCTCTCCTTTATCGGGAAGGAAAAAGAGCACATTTTCTCGGTTCACGACCCAAACGGAGTGACCAACTTTAATTTTACAGGGAACGATTACCGTCAAGCTTCCATCAAATCGGGCGAAAAACACGATCATCCATCAGATAATCAACTGTTATTTAAACAGATAACCTCATTCTCTGAAAGTATTTTAAAGAAGGAATTTCATCAACTGGGATTAAACGATGAAGCCAACACCTTCCGGCTGATAGAGAAAATCAATCAGAAATTAGAATTCAGTTCGGTGCTCATTTAAGTGACTAAAGTGAACTAGAGTGACTAGAGTTAATAAAGTACTTCGCTACTATCTAAAACTGTTCGGAGTCCTCAACTTTAGTCACTTTAGTCACTCTAGTTCACTTTAGTCACTCTAGTTCACTTCCTAAATCAAACCCAGGTCGATCTGTGTGACAATGTTCTCGATCATCCGGTCCTCCATAACCGGATCATACTGGGCTTTTAGGTCATGACCAAACAATCTCGCAACCGACTGCCAGAAGAATGCTGAAAACCCTCCTTTGAACTCTTTGATTATTTCGTAGGATGAATTTCCTGTCTCCCTGTCCAGCAATTTGATTAGAATGCGCCCTTCCGAAACTTTCATCTGGCGAATCTCATCCTCAAATTCTGAGAAAAGCTCCTTTTCAACTCCCTTGACATAATTCTTGCGCTCGCGTTCCGTCTTAAATGTGGAGTAAACCCTGTTGTATTCGGCGAGTTTGATGGCTGCCACTTTTGCCATCGGATAGACTTTTTTAACCTTGTATTCGAGAAGCGTATACTGCCTCAACTGCCGGGGCTTCATATCCTTCTTGTCGGGGAAGATATCGATCGGTTTCAGAAAATAGTGCATCGAAGTGTCAACCCGGGCAACGACAGTATCTTTTCCTGTCCCGGTGTTGGTTCCGGTTGTCTGGGCGAATGTCACAGCCGGAAGAATCTGGAGGAAGAGAAGAAAACAAAATGTTGTAATATTGGTTGCCTTCATTTGCTGCAAATTTAAGAAAGGAATGAGCGATTTTACAAATTTGATCGGCCAATAATGGTTGTTTAACATTCTTTACCTTCCCAATATTCAATATCTTTGCACTGAAATTAGCTGGACACCCGATTTTTAAATCATGCTTATGCCTAAATACAATGTAAATGTAACCTCCGAAATTGGTGAACTGGAAGGAGTTATCCTTCACAGTCCCGGCCCGGAGGTGGAAAATATGACCCCTGAAAATGCCGAAAGAGCGCTCTACAGCGATATTCTCAATCTCTCTGTCGCGTCGAAGGAGTATTTTGAACTGAAGGAGGTTCTGAACAAGGTTACCAAGACCTTTGAAATCAAACAACTTTTAACTGAAACGCTCTCAAACAATGTATCAAAAGAGGCACTGATCCGTAATGTCTGTCAACAGGAAGGAGCTTACGATGAACTGGATCTTTTGCTCAATATGCCGCCTGCTCTCCTGGCAAAACAATTGATTGAGGGAGTCATGCTCAACCGCGACAACCTAACAAAATTTCTGAGCAATGAACGGTACTCCATGCGGCCGCTTCACAATTTTCTCTTTACGCGGGATTCGGCTATGACCATATGGAATGAGGTACTGATTGGGAAGATGGCGAGCAAAGTAAGGGAACGAGAGTCATTGATCATGGAGACCATCTTCAGGGACCACCCCTCCTTTGGCGTTCCGACCATCAATCCGGAACGGGTGGCCGGAGGTAGAAATGCCTTCAGAAATGTCACCATCGAAGGTGGCGATGTTGAAATTGCCAGCGAAAACATCATCCTTATTGGAAGTGGTGCCAGAACTTCGACCGAAGGGATCGATCTGCTGACCGAGATCATCAGGGAGAAAAAAGAGGGGACCAAACACCTGATCGTTCAGGAGCTACCCAGAAAACCCGAGTCATTTATCCACCTCGACATGACTTTCACCTTCCTCGACAAGAACGCCTGCATGGTATATGGGCCATTGATATTGAAAAAGACCAAATACCATACCATCAAGATTACCATCGACAACGGGAAAGTAACTTCCATCAGGGAAGAGGCCAGTCTGTTGAAAGCGCTGGAACATTGCGGCATGGAACTTACTCCCATCAACTGTGGCGGACACGGGGACCCATGGATCATGGAACGCGAGCAGTGGCACAGCGGGGCCAACTTCTTCGCGATCGCCCCCGGGAAAGTGATCGGATATGAGCGAAATGAAAAAACCATGGAAGAGATGAACCGGAATGGGTTCGAAATCATAAAAGCCATGGATGTGATCGAAAACAAAGTGAAAATTGAAGATTACAAACGCGTTGTGATCACCATTGCCGGGTCAGAACTGGCCCGCGGGGGTGGTGGTGCAAGGTGCATGACCATGCCTGTCAAAAGAAAAAATGTAAGCTGGTAACCTGCATGAGAAAACTCGAAAACAGTGAACTCGCCAGACCCAGTAAAGAGGAATTCCAACAGCTGGCTAAGGTGCCTATTGTAGTCGTTCTGGACAATATCCGCAGTTGCCACAACATCGGTTCTGTCTTTCGCACCTCTGACGCGCTGCTGATTGAGAAGATTTTTCTTTGTGGTATTAGCTCTACCCCGCCTGATAAAGAGATCCGCAAAACAGCATTAGGCTCAGAAAACACTGTAGCCTGGGAGTATCATCCTGACACACTTGAAGCGGTCAGTACCCTGAAAGCGCAAGGATACACCCTTATTGCCGTTGAGCAGGTTGAAAAGAGTATCAGCCTCTCTGAATATCATCCGTCTGTAAATTCCAAACTGGCGCTTGTTTTCGGCAATGAGGTGAAGGGAGTCCGGCAGGAGGTGGTGAATCACTGTGATTTAGCCATCGAGATTCCCCAATACGGAACAAAGCACTCTTTCAATATTTC
>CAYHQN010000149.1:0-9331 GCA_964358545.1 uncultured Tangfeifania sp.
CTCTTGTTTAGTCAAATGACTTAAACTTTGGAGGGGTTGGGGGAGGTCAAAATGAAGAGGTATTAAAGTATAACATATATTTTTTCTTACTACTTTATTCGCCCACATTAGTGTAAAACTGAAAAAAACAATATATTGCTGTGTCGAATTAAATATTCCGATTAAGGATTTTTTACACCACAATTCATGAGCGAAATAGTAATTTTAATTTTTGTTCTTGGTTATGCTGCAATTGCTTTTGAGCATACCATCAAAATAAATAAATCCGCAACAGCGCTGATAACAGGAGTTCTATGCTGGACTACCTACATACTTTTCTCTTCTGACAAGGTATTGGTATCTGAAGAACTCACGCATCATCTTGGTGATCTTTCCGGTATATTATTCTTTCTGATGGGGGCCATGACCATTGTCGAGCTGATAGATGCCCACAGTGGGTTTGATATGATTACCGAACGGATCAGGCAAAAGGACAAGCGCAAACTTTTGTGGATCATTGGTTTTGTAACCTTCTTTTTATCCGCCATCCTCGACAACCTGACAACGACCATTGTCATTGTCTCCCTGCTCAGAAAATTGATCAAAGATGACAAAGACCGACTGTTTTTTACGGGAATCGTTGTTATTGCAGCCAATGCCGGAGGGGCATGGACACCTATGGGAGATGTAACGACCACCATGCTTTGGATGGGCGGACAAATTACCACGCTAAATATTATGGTGAAACTGATTATTCCAAGTTTAATATGCCTGATCTTGCCACTAATTTTTGTCTCTTTTAAAATTAGCGGGGTTGTTGAATCTTCTTTGAACAAGGAGGCCAGGTATCAGGGTCTTTCCCAAAACCATAAATCGATCGTGTTTTTTTCCGGAGTCTCTGTACTTGTTTTAGTTCCTGTTTTTAAAACCGTTACACATCTTCCGCCATATATGGGCATACTTTTCGGTCTCGGAATCCTTTGGGTTATCACCGAGGTCATTCATGGTAAAAAGGATGTTCCTACGAAGCATACCCTCTCTGTTGCTCAGGCACTTCGGAAAATCGATATGCCAAGCATCCTCTTTTTCCTGGGAATATTGATTTGTATTGCAGCGCTTCAATCAACCGGGATATTGACAACTGCGGCCAACTGGATGAATGCAACCATCAGGAACATCAATGCAATTGCTATCTCCATAGGCCTGCTTTCAGCGATCGTCGACAATGTCCCGTTGGTGGCAGCAACGCAGGGAATGTACAGTCTGACCGTTTACCCGACTGACCATTTTTTCTGGGAATTTTTGGCCTTTGCGGCAGGAACAGGTGGCAGTGTTTTGATTATTGGATCAGCAGCAGGTGTTGCTGCGATGGGCATGGAAAAGATCAATTTCTTTTGGTATTTGCGCAAGATAAGCTTGCCGGCCCTGATCGGATACTTGGCAGGTTGTTTTGCATACATTTTGCAAAACTATTTTTGGGGGCTATAGTATCTATTTGTTCATCTCATCCAACACATTCATCACTTCCCTGACGTGGCCTTCACTCTCTTTCATCATGGCAGCCTCTTTTTCGTTCAGTTGAAGTTCGAAGATCTTCTCGATTCCGTTTTTGCCCAAAACAACCGGAACACCCAGGTAGCAGTTGTCGATGCCGTATTCGCCTTTCAGTTGAATACAAACAGGGAAGATCCTGCGCTGATCTTTAACGATGGCCTCAACCATCTGAGCTGCAGCTGCGCCCGGAGCATACCAGGCAGAGGTTCCCATCAGTTTTACCAGCTCGCCGCCACCTACTTTGGTGCGTTGAACAATGGCTTCAAGTCTCTCGGCCGAAACCAATTCCGTAACCGGGATGCCACCAACAGTGGTGTAACGTGTCAATGGGACCATGGTATCACCGTGACCGCCCAGCAACATCGCGGTAATCTCTTTTTGTGAGATATTCAATTCATCAGAAAGGAATGCGCGGTAACGGGCAGTATCCAGGATACCCGCCATACCCAAAACCCGCTCGCGTGGAAATCCGGAGGTAACATGCGCCTGATAAGTCATAACGTCAAGCGGATTAGAGACGATTACCAGAATGGTATTGGGTGAATATTTTACAATGTTTTCGGTTACAGATTTGACAATTCCGGCATTCACCTGAATCAGGTCATCCCTGCTCATTCCCGGTTTACGGGGTAGCCCGGAAGTGATCACCACGACATCCGAATTGGCGGTCTTCGAATAATCGTTGGTTACGCCGATGGTTTTTGTATCGTAACTATTGATTGGGGCTTTTTGCCAGATATCCAGTGCTTTCCCTTCGGCGATTCCCTCTTTGATGTCCAAAAGGATCACTTCATTCACTATTTCGCGCGACGCCAGTACATCTGCACATGTGGCACCCACGTTTCCTGCTCCTACAACTGTAACTTTCATATGTTTATAATTTTGTTTTTTATTTGCCATATGGAACTCGCCGATAATCATTCACCTGTGAGAGAAGAATTTCTCATGGCTCGTTTCATTTGTTATTTTTTTACTGAGATTAAATGCGAATGCAAAAATATATCAGAATATCAATACTTTGTTTTTCTTTTTACCAAGATTAATGAAAAAATAATTGATTAATTTTTTTACCTCGGCTATAATATTGTCAGCCAATATATTGGCCTTTTCAATTGTGCTGCTTTCGGAATAGATCCGTATGATAGGTTCCGTGTTCGATTTGCGCAAATGTACCCATTCATGGTCAAAATCAATGCGCACGCCATCCACATCTGTGACTTTTTGAGTTTTGTATTGAGCCTTTATCTTCATCAAAACCGCCTCGAGGTTGACGCTTTCATCCAGCTCTATCTTTTTCTTGGCCATAAAATAGGAGGGATATTGTGCCCGCAGTTCCGAGCATTTCACTCCGCTTTTGGCGAGATGGGTCAGGAAGAGGCCGATGCCAACCAGCGCATCGCGCCCATAATGGCTTTCCGGATAGATGATACCTCCGTTCCCTTCGCCTCCTATCACCGCGTTGGCCTCTTTCATGGCCTTTGTGACATTCACTTCCCCTACGGCCGATGGAGTATATTTTACGCCATATTTTTCCGATACATCCAGCAGCGCCCTGGAGGAGGAGAGATTGGAAACCGTATTCCCGGGAGTATGGGCCAGAATGTAATCGGCAACGGCCACAAGGGTGTACTCTTCGTTGAACATGGTCGCATCTTCGCTGATGATTGCCAGCCTGTCGACATCAGGATCTACTACAAAACAGACATCTACACCATTTTTCAGTACCTGCGCGGCTGTATCCACCAGGTTCTCCGGCAGCGGTTCAGGCTGGTGGGCAAAATTCCCGGTAGGGTCGCAGTTGATCTCAACAATCCTGGCTACCCCAAGAGCCCTCAGTAGCTGAGGAACAATGGTCCCTCCTACTGAATTGACGGCATCGATGGCCACACAAAATTTGGCCTTCCGAATAGCATCAACATCCACCAACTTCAATTCCAGGACTTTCCGGATATGGTAATCAGAGTAATCAGCAAGTGTAATCGCTCCAAGATCCTCTACCTTTGAAAAGATAAATTCGTTGGCTTCGGCAAGGGCCAAAATTCCCTTACCTTCCGCGTCGTTTAGAAATTCCCCATCCTCGTTCAGCAATTTAAGGGCATTCCACTGTTTGGGATTGTGGCTGGCAGTAAGGATGATACCGCCATGGGCCTTTTCGGCGGTCACAGCAAGTTCGGTTGTAGGGGTAGTTGCCAGACCAATGTCTGTCACATCAATTCCCATACCTGATAAGGTGGCTGTCACCAAACTATTCACCATAGATCCCGAGAGGCGTGCATCCCGCCCGACAACGACCCTGAGTTTCGTGCCCGAAGCATGTCGCTCTTTGGCCCAGACAGCATATGCCGCGGTGAATTTGACCACATCAATCGGCGTCAATCCGTCACCAGGCAAACCACCAATTGTACCTCTAATTCCTGAAATTGATTTGATAAGTGTCATCCTTGCATGCGTTATTAAATTTTCCCGTCTCCTTTTTTCCTTTCTCCGGTCTCCCTATTAATTGTACAAAATTGTTAAAATATAGTCGTTTTTCAAAGTATTGTCCGACATTGAATTGAACGACTGTTTTTTATCCGTTTTTTTTGCGAAATTTGCAGCGGAATTTTATAATTAGTTGAATACCATGAAGCGAGAACGAGGACAGGAGCGCGATTCGAAGCGTACCGTCGAGAAACGTAGTCCGGGGAGCAGGCCCCGCATCAAAAAAGAGGAGACGTCCGGATCTACCGGACGATCCAATAAAGTGATCAGAACAGGATCTGCTTACCCCGAAGAGGTGGTCAAAGCCAGAAAAAAAATTGTGATCCCTCCCCCCATCAGTGCCGGGAAACGAATAGGAAAATCCAAATCCGAAGCCGCCAAGGCGGAGAGTGCAAAACCCAGGAGAGTCTTTAAAGAGCGTACATCAGATGTATTTCGCCGGAATGTGATCAACAAGCCGGTTCAAAAACGGTTCGAAGAGATAGAAACCGATAGCTTGATGACCACCAAAGGCAAAGTTCTCCGCGGTAGGCTGGGCAAGCGAAATGTGATTGAAGGACTGGACAGGGAGAAGAGAAATCCTGTCTTAAAAGCGCCAAAAAACGACGGGACCATCCGTTTGAACCGTTTTATTGCCAATTCCGGGATGTGCTCCAGGAGAGAGGCCGACACTTACATCGCCACAGGATGTGTTACTGTTAACGGCGAGATTGTTTCTGAAATGGGGCACAAAGTGATGCCCGGAGACTCTGTCAGCTTCAATGGCAAGCTCCTCTCCATAGAGAAGAAAATATACGTTCTGCTCAACAAACCAAAAGGATTCGTCACTACCGTGGAAGATCCTCATGCCGATAAAACGGTGATGGACCTGGTCCAGCATGCCTGTTTTGAACGAATCTACCCGGTTGGCCGGCTCGATAAAAACACAACAGGACTTTTATTGTTTACCAACGATGGTGATCTGACCAAAAGGCTGACCCATCCGAAATACAACCGAAAGAAAATCTACCACGTGCACCTTGATCAGAAAGTGACCAAAGCGCACCTGGATGAGATAGTCAATGGTATAACGCTCGAAGATGGGTTCGTCGCGGCCGACTCGGTCAGCTATGCCGACGAAGAGGACAAGAAGCAGGTTGGCATTGAGATCCACTCGGGAAAGAACAAAATTGTACGCCGCATATTTGAGCACCTCGGATACAAAATAGTACGACTCGACAGGGTATATTTCTGCGGATTGACGAAGAAGAACCTTCCACGCGGGAAATGGCGCTTCCTAACGCAGGACGAGGTCAATATGCTTAAAATGAGCTCCAATTAGGTTAAAATATCAGATACTGTAATTTTCTCCGCCACCAAGAGACTAATTCAATAGCCGTGAAAGAGGATTTTTTGCGAAATATTACCCAAAATCAGGGGATCATCCACAAGGTCACCAGGATATACTGTGACAATGAGGATGATCGCAAAGACCTTTTTCAGGAGATTTTGATTCAGTTGTGGAAATCCTACGGTAAATTAAGGGAGCAATCCAAGTTTTCGACCTTGATGTACCGGGTGGCCATAAACACGGCGATCACAAATTTTAAGAAGGATGCAAAAAACAGAAGAAAGAGTGAATTGGGGAAAGATATATATCTTCTGGAAGATGAAGTTTACGACTATGAAAAAGAGGAGCATTTGAATCTGCTCCACGAAGCCATTAATCAACTAACGGGAATAGAAAAATCGATCATTTTACTCTATCTTGAAGACAAACCCTACGAAGAGATATCAGAAATCACAGGTATTTCACAGAATTATGTACGGGTGAAGATGAACAGGATCAAGAAAAAACTGGAGTACTTTGTTAAAAGCAGGGAATGCAACTAGATGGAATTGAACGAATTTAAAAAGGCCTGGCAAAAGGCAACTTCTGAAACGGTCCGGCAAAAAGAGCTGGATGCCTCATCCATTAACGAACTTTTGAAGAAAAGGAGTAAAGGTATTTTATCCCGCCTCGACCGTAGCGTCAAAATCGGAATCTGGTTCCTGGTCCTCTTCTTCCTCTTTACGCTGGCGGATCAATTACTGCCTGCCGACATGATCTTCCCATCCCGTTGGAAAGCGGATCTGGTGGTCCCTATTTGGATCAATATACTGGAATGGTTTGTCAATGTCGTACTGATGCTTACCATTTTACTCTTCGTGATCAGGTACAGGCGACTTCAGTTGCAAACACTTGCCAATCAGGATTTGGAAGGGGCCATTCAAAAGGTCCTCACGCTCCTGGATACATTCAAGAAAGAGTTTTACCTGGCCGTAATCATACTGATATCGGGTGTTGGTTTGGGATTTCTGCTGGGCGCAACCAAAGGGTTCGAATCCATCCAAATTAGCGAAACCCCTTCTGTTATGGCCATAGTCGTTGTTGCCTCGGCGATGCTGGTGATGCTGGGTTTGCTAATTGGATCGATATTCTATATCTTTCACAAGGGTTTTAATCTTTTATTTGGCAAATACCGCGATCAATTAATCCAATCTTTAAATGAGCTTCAGGAGAACGAAGAATAGCTGGCATTCCCCCCCATTTTTATTGCTATTCCTCTGCTTCTTCAGTATCCTTGGATTTTCCCAGACAAAACAGATCCATGGTCGCATATTGAGCTCAGCCGATCTTTCTCCACTTCCTTTTGTCCATCTTCGGTTTGACTTCGGTAACGGCGGGACCATCAGCAACATCGACGGGAATTTTACAATTCCGGATACCATCTGTGAAATCCAATTGAGTTACATCGGTTTCCAACCGCTAAATATGGCTGTTGGGAAAGCGAATGACGAGACATGGATCATCAAATTGACCCCCGACGACCACATGCTGAGCACCATTGAGGTCCGTCCCGGAAGGGACCCGGCCTACCGCATCATGCAATCGGTTATTGATCATGCAAAAGAGAACGATCCCAACAACCTGGAAAGTTACCAGTATACTTCTTACCACAAATTCTGGCTATCGGCAGATCCGGTAACTGACAGTAAAATCAGCGGAAAATTAAAGATTTCACCCATTGAGCTACAAAAGCTGCAGCAAAAGTTCGAAGCCAACCACATGCTGCTGATAGAGACATTGAGCAAAAAAAAGTTTCTGCAACCCCAGCACGAAAACGAGGAAATTCTCTCCTCCAAAGTTTCGGGGTTAAAAAAGGAGAGTTTCTTCCTCCTGGCAACCCAGCTTCAAAGCTTTTCGATTTACGAGGAAAATTTCTCCCTGCTAAGCAAAAAGTACCTCTCTCCGGTCTCCAAAACAGCGCTGAAAAATTATTCGTTTATCCTGGAAGATACCCTTTTGATTGACCGTAAAGACACCGTTTACCTGATTCGGTTTCACCCTTCCAGGGATAGAAATTTTGATGGATTAAAAGGGTTTCTGCACATCAGCACACACGGTTATGCGGTACAGAGCGTTATAGCAGAGCCTGCCATTGTAGACAAAAAAGAGATTTTTGCCTCAATTTGGCAACATTACGACAGGCTGGATTCGGACCGATGGTTTCCATCCGAACTCAACGCGGCCATCAATTTTAAGATGATGACCAGTTTCCCGATGGATTCTTTGGGCAAAAAACGAAAACCACTGGAGCTTTCAGTCACCGCTAACAGTCGAACCTACTTGTATCAGCGCGAGGTGAACATTCCGCTTGACCCAAAATCGTTCCCGAAATACGGAGTAACTGTTTCACCCGAGCAGCGTGACTCTCTCCTGGATACAAAGGGTTTTAGATACATTCCGCTCACCACCAAGGATTCTGTCACCTATCAATACCTCGACAGTCTGGGGAATAAGCTAAGGCTAAATGAAAAAGCAAAATTACTGCACTCCCTTTCACTAGGGACCATCCCGCTAGGGGTGATAAGTATCAATTACACCTACCTGTTCGGCTACAACATCAACGAAGGTTATAAAATTGGCCTTGGCGTGGAGACCAATCGTAAATTCTCAAAATATTTCGCGACAGGCACCTATTTCATCTACAGTGCCCGGGATGGGCTTTTCAGGCACGGAGAGTGGATAAGGATCTATCCGACAGGCTATCCGGATTTGAAGATACAGTTGGCTTACAAGGATATGAAGAAGGAGTTTGGAGAATCGACGCTTCTCGAAGAGTATGACATTTTCGAACCTGAATATTTCAGGTCACTTTTGCTTCAGCACATGTTCCACACCAAAAGCTATACCGCCAGTGTCGAGATGAGGCCGGTTCAGCCCATGAACTTGAGGCTCTTTATCGACAAAGCCACCAACCTCGACAATGCCTACGGCGATGTGGTTGTTGCAGGCTGGGATCCTTTCCAATTGACACGGGTTGGTTTTCAACTGCGCTATTCACCCGGCATTGCCTTTCTGCACGATGTTGATGAACTGATTCAGAGTGCTCCGCCACACACTGATATTTATTTTACAGTTATTCAAGGTCTTAAAGTTTTTAACAGTGACTATCAGTACACCAAATTTGAGGCCAAAGGTAAATTTAACCTGCGGTTGTCCGCATTGGGGACCACATCGTTTATGATCAGAGGAGGCAAAATCATTCGGACAGCACCATCCACCGAATGGTTCAACGGATATGGCAGCTATTCGGGAGGCTTCACCATCCTTGCTCCATATACTTTTGCCACCATGCGCCTCAATGAATTTTCTGTCGACCAGTTTAGCTCCCTTCATGTCAGGCACAGTTTTGGATCCGGATTTATTCCCTCCTGGTATTTTATCCGACCGGAGCTGGCGCTGGCACAAAATATCGGATTTGGCTCACTCCAACCTAAATATTCGGTTCCTACCGGCGCAACGGATTTCAGGAAAGGATTTTTTGAATCGGGTTTGGAGCTGAACAGAATTTTGAATTCCCGTTCTGCAGGACTGGGTATGGGTGTCTATTACCGTTACGGAGCTTACCGGTTTAGCACCGACAAGCTCAATTTCGCGTATAAGTTTACGTTGAATTTTAAGTTTTGAGGGGGAAGGCTGTTGGCGGTTAGCTATTGGCTATTTGCAGTTAGCTTTTGTGGGATTTTCTCTAAGTGTTTAGGTTCATTCATCATTTGTTTGTTCCGTCCGCCCTTCGGCTACGCTCAGGTACCGGTCTCATCTTTTCCGTTTCTTTGTTTCCCCGTTTCAATACTTCAAATTTAGCTTGACTAGCAAGGAGTTGCACTCACCCCCTTCGACAGGCTTCAGGGCAGTGCAGCTTAGGGAGCATCCTTCTGTCATCCTAGTCGTCCCAGTCATCCCAGTCGTCCTAGTCATCCCAGTCATCCCAGTCATCCCAGTCGTCCCAGT
>CAYHQN010000150.1:0-9290 GCA_964358545.1 uncultured Tangfeifania sp.
GAAATGTTTGAAATGTTTGAAATGTTATAACTCTAAAAACCTTTTTAAACCCTTTAAACAATATTCAAACCCTTCAAACAATTCTAAAGCAGATCGCTGGCAAGTTCGGCCAGATAACTTCTTTCGCCCTTGAGCAGGTTGATGTGGGCAAAGATATCCTGTCCTTTCATCCGGTCGGTCAGATAGGCAAGTCCGTTGGACTGCATGTCCAGATAGGGAGAGTCAATTTGCTGAATATCCCCTGTAAAGACCATTTTAGTACCCTCTCCGGCTCTGGTTATAATAGTTTTTACCTCGTGTGGCGTAAGATTTTGGGCTTCGTCGATGATAAAATAGCAGTTGGAGAGACTTCGTCCGCGGATAAAGGCCAGCGGACAGATCACCAGTCGTTCATCTTTCTGAAGGTCTTCAATCACATGATGCTCGTGGGTGTGGGTGTCGAAGCACCTTTTGATAACAGCCAGGTTGTCAAAAAGCGGTTGCATATAAGGAGAAACCTTCTCTTCAGCATCTCCCGGCAGGAATCCAATGTCGCGGTTACTTAACGCTACAATCGGACGGGCAAGCATGATCTGATCATAGATACTGTGCTGTGCAATGGCTGCCGCAAGTGCAAGCAGGGTTTTGCCGGTACCAGCTTTGCCGGTAAGGCTTACCAACTTAATTTCTGGATCCAGAAGTGCCTGTAACGAAAAGGTCTGTTCTGCATTCCTTGGACGGATGCCAAAGGCCATCTTCTTGTCTACCCGTTCCAAACGGGAGCGGAAAGTATTGTAATGTGCCAGAACACTGGAATGAGGGCTTTTCAATATAAAGAACTCATTTGGGAAAGGGTGCTTTTCGATGCCCGACTCTTCAACCGAAAGAAAATTCGTTTCGTAAAGTCTGGCAATTAACTGGTCGTCATAATCCTTTATTTCACGAATTCCCTGGTACAAAACTTCAATGTCTTCGATCTTGTCATTCTTGTAATCCTCGGCTTCAACATGCAGCGATTTTGCTTTAATTCTCAGGTTGACATCTTTGCTTACCAGGATAACCTTTCGTGTGGTCTGCTTGTCGCGCAAATATTCGGCAATGGCCAGAATCCGGTGGTCGGGAATATCTTCACGGAAGGACGCTTTCAATTGATCCGAGTAGGGTTTGCCAAGTTCAATGAAGAGTTTCCCTTTGCCCTGGCCAAGTTGTATTCCCTTGTTAATGGGGTTTTTACCCACCAGTTCATCCAAAATCCTAACGAACTGCCTGGCCTGGAAATTAATCTGATCATCCCCCCGCTTAAATTTATCCAACTCCTCGAGAACGGTGATGGGAATCACAACGTCATTGTCTTCAAAGTTGTAAATGCACTCACTGTCGTGCAAAATGACATTGGTATCAAGAATAAAAGTTTTTGGCCTTTTCATGTTGTTGAGCGTGTTAATTAAAACAATGTCAGTAACTCAGCTATTTGTTCCCGGAAAGTTTGATTCGTTCGAAAAGGGGGAGCAAACCTGAGAAATCCTATTTAGTGGTATCGCTTAAAGATAACACTAAAACAATGCGATCGTAGTTTTGGCCAAAGGTTTTTTACATCTTTGTATTTACAAATTGTTAGTAAAGTTTACAGTATGAGTTACAGCGAGGTCCTTGAATATTTGTACGAACATCTCCCTTATTACCAGCGAAAGGGACCGGCTGCTTACAAGGGAAGCCTTGATAATACGCTCGCACTGGACAAGTTGTTCCATCATCCTCACCGAAATTTTCGGACCATTCACATAGCCGGAACCAATGGCAAGGGTTCTGTATCGCACATGCTGGCTGCCATTTTGCAGAAGGCCGGATACAAAACCGGCCTGTACACTTCACCTCATCTGAAAGATTTTCGTGAACGAATAAGGCTGAACGGAGAAATGGTACCCGAGCAATTTGTCGTTGATTTTGTTGAGCGTTTCCTTGAGATGAACAAAACCAGTGCCCTGGAACCCTCTTTTTTTGAGCTTACTGTTCTGATGGCATTTGACTATTTTTATGCACAAAAAGTCGATGTTGCTGTGATAGAAGTTGGACTGGGCGGAAGACTGGATTCTACAAATATCATTACCCCTGAACTCTCGGTTATTACCAACATCAGTCTGGACCATACTGCTTTACTTGGCGATTCACTCGGGAAGATTGCACTCGAAAAAGCGGGAATCATCAAGCGTTCCATTCCGGTAATCATTGGAGAGACACATCCCCAGACCTCCATAATCTTCGATGGGAAAGCCGCTGAAAACCATTCTAAAATTTTGTTTGCCGACCAGCTGCTGAAAGCCGATTATTCCATGATTTCGATCGACCAACATCAGATCTTTAACATCAAAAGCAGTGATGGGCCCCTTTTCGAAAACCTCCGGCTTGACCTTCTTGGTCAATACCAGGCTAAAAATATATGTACCCTGCTTTGTGCCGTGCAGGAGTTGCAGAAGATGGGATGGGAAATCTCCACAACCAATATTCGGGACGGACTTGAAAATGTTACCGGATTAACCGGATTGTCCGGAAGGTGGCAGACCATAGGTACCAACCCTCGTATTATTTGTGATACGGCCCACAACGAAGGTGGAATGAAGGAGGTGGTAGCCCAGTTGGGGCAAATTCCATGCAAGAAGCTTCATTTCATTATTGGTATGGTCAACGACAAGGATATAGCCGGCGTATTGGCTTTGTTGCCGGTTGAGGCGGTTTACTACTTCACAAAAGCCTCTATCCCCAGGGCCATGGCAGAACATCAGTTGATGCAGATGGCTACTTATTTCGGGTTGAACGGCGCTGCCTATGAAGATGTTCCAACAGCGCTGGCCGAAGCAAAGATGTATGCCGATAAGGATGATCTGATTTTCGTCGGAGGAAGCACCTTTGTGGTGGCTGAAGTTCTACCGTAAGTAATTTTTGTGTAATGAGATCTGCCGAAAATGGTTTAATATTTTTATTTGAGCATATTTTGTTTTATATTGGTCAAATGGAACTGGACAGGAATATTCGTGACTCATTTTGATTGACCAAATTATAACTATCAACCGAATTTTAATCATCAGCTAAATTACATTTAAATCATGGAAAAATCCAAAAGTTTGACCAGAAGAGGATTTATCGGGGCTTCTGCCGTGACAGCTGCCGGTATAACCATCCTTCCAAGCCAGGTAGTCAGTGGTTTGGGGCATCAGTCACCCAGCGACAAACTCCATATCGCCGGAATTGGCGTTGGGGGAAAAGGTCAGGTAAATCTTCGGAACATGAATTCCGAAAGCATTGTTGCCTTGTGCGACATTGACTGGAATTATGCCGGTAAGACCTTTGGTCAGTATCCGGCTGCCAAGCGTTACATGGACTTCCGGATCATGCTGGAGGAGATGAACAGGGATATTGATGCAGTGGTGATAGCGACTCCCGATCATACCCATGCGGTGGCTGCACTGGCTGCCATGCAACTGTGTAAACATGTTTATGTACAAAAGCCCCTGACACATTCAGTATATGAGTCAAGGGTATTACTCGAGGCCTCCCGCAAATACAAAGTGGTAACGCAAATGGGCAATGAAGGACACAGCAGTCATTCCGTTGCCGATGTATGCGAACTGATCTGGAGTGGGGCCATCGGTGAGGTAAATCAGGTTGAAGCCTGGACCGACCGGCCCATCTGGCCTCAGGGACTGACCCGCCCGGCCCAGGGAATGTGGTTACCGGAAAACATCAACTGGGAACTGTTTATTGGACCTGCAGCCATGCGTCCCTACCATTCTGCTTATCACCCGTGGAACTGGCGGGGTTGGTGGGATTTCGGTACCGGAGCACTTGGTGATATGGCTTGCCACGTACTCGATGTGGCATTTTCTGCACTGAAACTCGGATATCCAAATACTTTGGAAGCATCCTCATCTGCATTTAACAACGAAAGTGCCCCCAATTCCTCTCTGATCAGATACAACTTTCCTGAAAGGTTGAGCATAGGTAAATTGAAAATGCCTTCAGTAAATCTAACCTGGTACGACGGTGGCTTGTCACCTTCCCGCCCGGATAGTTTGCCTGACGGGATGGAGTTGGGACAGGGGAAAAACGGTGTCCTCTTCCACGGGACGAAAGGAAAACTGGCCTGTGGAAATTATGGCAGCAACTACAAATTATTGCCTGAAGATAAATTTGCCAAACTGACCATGCCCCCTAAAACACTTCGCAGGGTTGAAGGCAGTCACGAGATGGATTGGGTAAGGTCATGCAAAGAATCAGCTGAAAACAGAATTTTACCCTTGTCAAACTTCGAATACGCCTGCCCGCTCAACGAGATGGTGGTAATGGGCAACCTTGCAGTCCGTTTGCAGGGCTTGCGGAAAAAATTGAAGTGGGATGGTGATAATATGACTTTTACAAACTTGTCGGATGAGGATAAAATAATGGTCGCCAATGGAATACCCGGTGCGGAACCAAAGAATATTGAACTGAATGCCAAAAAGTTTGTTGCTGAATTGTTGCGTACAAATTATCGCCAGGGCTGGGATCTTAAAATTTAATTAAAAATTAAAAATGTTGGAACATACTTTCCCACATTTTCACATTTTCACATTATTTAATGAACAACTCTCTGGTAGTACTCGACCACGTCCGACTCAATTTCTCTCCGGCTAGTCTTATCTTACTAAATATCGCCCTGGCAATTGTCATGTTTGGTGTGGCCCTGGATATCAAGGTGGATCACTTTACCAATCTGATAAAAAAGCCAAAATCAGCCATCGTTGGGTTCTCAAGTCAGACCTTCCTGCTTCCTGCATTTACCTTTTTGTTGGTCATTTTACTCAATCCAACCCCAACGATTGCATTGGGTATGATTATGGTGGCCGCATGTCCGGGTGGGAATATTTCGAATTTTATCAGTTCCATGGCCAAAGGAAATGTTGCATTGGCGGTGAGTCTAACGGCCATTTCGACCTTGGCGGCTATATTTTTTACTCCCTTTAATTTTGCCTTTTGGGGGAACATGTACATTCATTTTTACAATGCCCACAGTGCAGCAGGTCTTGTTCGTCCTTTAGAAATAGACAATTATCAGATGTTCGAAACCGTTTTTATACTGTTGGGAATGCCTGTCATGGCAGGACTTTTCATTGCCAGAAAATTTCCGGTATTCACCGAAAAAATCAAGAAACCGATTAACAAAGGCTCTCTGATTTTTTTCGTTTTGATGGTCATAACCATGCTGGCTGCCAACTTTTCCCAGTTTATGGCTTATATCCACCTGGTATTCCTCTTTGTTCTGTTGCAAAATACGATAGCCATGACAACGGGGTATTTCTTCAGTTCACTCTTTAAATGTTCACAAAAAGACAAAAGAACCATTGCCATTGAAACCGGAATACACAATTCGGGTTTGGCGCTGGCACTGTTGTTCAATCCCAAGATATTCCCTCCCGAAATGGAGTTGGGAGGGATGGCTGTCATTGCTGCCTGGTGGGGTATTTGGCACATCATCAGTGGTTTAACTTTGGCCTGGTATTGGTCCAGGCGACCTGTAATTGCCTGATATGGAAAAACAATCATTGGGTTACGAGGCATTGAGAGTCTATGTGCGGTTTGCTTTTTGGCTGACGCACAAGCGGGTGATCGTAACTGGACGGGAATTGATTCCGAATGATCATCCGATCATCTTTGCAGCCAACCATCAAAATGCCCTGATGGATCCGCTGGCCCTGGTTTGCACCAATTCTTTGCAGACATTGTGGTTGGCGCGTGCCGATATTTTTAAAAGCAAATTCACCAAACCCATCCTCAAATTTATGAAGATGCTTCCCGTTTACCGTATACGGGATGGGAAGGAGAATCTGAACAACAATGAGGAGGTATTCGACCAGGTGACACAGGTGTTGGAAAACGGCGGATCAACCGCGCTTTTCCCGGAGGCGGCTCATTCCGGGAAAAGACAGATGCTTCAGCACAAAAAGGCGATACCCCGTATTGCACTGGAAGCGGAGGCAAAGAACAATTTTCAGCTTGGATTGAGGATTGTCCCGGTAGGAATTTATTATGACCATTACTGGAATTTTAACCGTACCCTGATGGTGCAATATGGCGAATCGATCGGAATAAGCGGTTACAAAGAGCGGTATGCGGAGAATAGCCAAAATGCCATGATCTCCCTTCGCGATGAGATTCACAGCATCCTGCTACCGCTTACCATGCAAATCAACAGTACCCAATACTACCGGGATTATGAGGATATCCGGATGGTGGCAGGGGAGGAGTATTCACATTATCATTTCTTCAGCAACAATCCCTGGCAGCAGCAATTCCATTCAGAACAGGAGCTCGTTAAAAAAATTGAGAAACTTGAGATAGAGCAACCCGATAGTTTTGATTTGTTGAGAAATAAAACTACAGCCTATATTGGTGGGCTCAAAAAGTTTGGCTATTCAGACCGTCAACTTGTCAAAGCCGGCCATGTAGGGTTTTTCAAACTTTTGGTACGGTTTTGTGGAGCGCTGCTTTCTTTGCCATTTTTGGCTGCCGGCATTCTGGCTTGCGTCCTTCCCTATGCCCTGCCAAGGGTCCACCTTACCAGGAAAGTCAAAGATCCCGCTTTCAAAAGTACCTTTATTTTTGCCTCTGGATTGTTGCTTTTCCCTATTTTTTTCCTGCTTGAAAGCCTGTTAATTGGCACATTGTCGGGCTCATTTATGGTAGCTGTTGTCTCGTTTGTCGCCATGCCATTTGCCGGCAAGCTAGCTTTCAACCTGCTGGAATTTGATGGGGATTTGATCCAGGCGATTAAGTTAAAGACCATTCATAAATCGCTCTTCAGGCAATTGGGAAAAGCACGACTGGCCGTTCTTGAGATAGTCACCGGAAAATTGAATTGATGTGCCGTATGAATAATCCTTTGTCGTTCGCAACAAGCAACTATAGACTATAAATTTTGAATCAACTCCGCTTTTAGCTGATCCACAAGTTTTTTAACCGGCACGATTTCCGTGCATCGGTAGGCGTTGGCCCCGGCAAAGGCGAAAGCACTATCCAATTCCCCTCTCGACGCTTCAGCGAGTACCCTGGCAATGCAATAGGGCGCCGTACGGGGATCGCATGATCTCAGACAGTGGTGGGGACATCTGAATGGAATGGTTTCACCCAAGGAGACCCTTTTCGTAAATTTGTTTCCGATCACCCTGCCCGGCAATCCTACCGGACTTTTGATGATGGCAATATCCTCTTTTGTAGCTGAGATATAGGCTTGTTTGAAGTCGTCGTGGACATCGCATTCGTCCGTGCAAACGAATCTGGTTGCCATCTGTACCCCTGCTGCCCCAATCTTTAAGAATTTTGCGATGTCGGCCCCATCCCAAATTCCGCCGGCTGCAATGACGGGGACTTCTTCTTCCAGTGTTCCAATAAATTCGACAAGTTCTTGCACCAGTTCTTCGAGCGATTTTGCCGTATTGTTGATGATGTCGTCGTATGAAAAACCCAGGTGTCCACCGGCCATTGGTCCTTCAAGGACCACTGCATCAGGGACTTTGTTGTAATTCTGTTTCCACTTTTTATAAATGATGTTGAAAGCCCTGGCAGAGGAGACAATGGGTATTAACTTGATATTTGATCCTGCCGTCAGTTTTGGGAGATCCAATGGCAGACCGGATCCGCAGATAATCATATCCACTGATTCTTCAACGCAAATCTTTATGAGTTCTTCGTAATTAGATAAAACAACCATGACATTTACGCCGATAATCCCATTGGATTGGGCGCGCGCTTTTCTCACAACATCCCGCAAGCCAACATTATTAACCTCCACAAATTTAGACGCTGAAACATTTTCGAAATCCCCCAGCCCCACGCTGGCAATAATGCCGGCGCAACCTTCATTGGCAACAGCTGAAGCCAGGTTCGCTCCCGAAACCCTAACACCCATGCCTCCCTGAATGATGGGAGGGCAAATTTTCAGGTCCCCAATCTGTAATGTTGGTATAATTTGTTGTGACATTGCCAGAAAATTTTGTTAATATTTTTTTAAATAACATTATTTTTTTCAGGATGCCAAATTAATCTTAAAAATAATGTCATCTATCCGATAGATGATATTTCCATCACCATTGCTCAGTTGATTCAGAAAGTTGATGCTCATGTCTAATTTTCATAGCCTTCAATTATTCATCATCGTTTACTCCACCTTCATGGTTGCTAATCGGATGGTCATCTTTATTTAAAAATGTTTCTAAATCTTTTTCGTCCTTTATATTTCTTTTAATAATATAAAAAACAAGAATTATTACGCAAATTGCTACAATACTGATAATGACCCAATTTATTTCCATTGGTTTGGTTATAATATTAATCGTTTTATTTCTTCAATAAAGCAAGACATTTCGCTCAGCATAACTTCGACTTCAACATTGTCAAAATTTACAAAGGCATCATAATCACCTTTAGTTCTATTCTGAAAGGCATTGCGCAGAATTTTACCAAATTTCGGATCTGCCTTTTTCGTGGAAATATAGTCTTTGTTAAACCATCCTATCAATTGACCATGCTTGGAGGTTTCAAAACTATTCTTTAAGGCTAAAGCTGTCAAGGCATAATACATACCGTAATAGATTCGGTTCACCGCAATTTCTAGTTTGTCATTCTTCACTAGAAATTTTGCAAGTTCAATCGTTTCAATGGCTTGATTTAAACGATACTTCACTAAGGCATCTCTGTCATTTTCTTCAATCATGCATGTATTCCATTTGAAATCGCATTAACAAAGATGGGCTGTTTTCCTCTAAGTGTTAATAATTCAGATTCGCCAATTATGTGGGTATCAGTGATTATATTATATTTTAGGTCGATTTCGTAACACATATCAGAGATTTCCCGTTCCGTTTTCCAATCAGCTTTCTGTTTAAGAATGATCAGAAAATCGTAGTCAGAATAAGAATGAGCCTTGCCCATAGCATGAGAGCCGAAAAGCACGACATCTTTTAGATTATCAGAAAACCTAGTTTTTAACAGGTTACTTAAATCACTTAATACTAATTGTTTATTGGCTCTCATCTGTCTAAAATTTATTCAAATATAAAAAATATCGGCGACAAAACACCTTTGAGGAGTGAAAATTTAGCTTACCCATAACGGTTTGCGGGTTTAAGAAGTGGCGGATTAAACGCTCGTCACTGTCCCCCGCTACAAAAGTAAATTAAATGCACACACTTTCAATTTGCTCGTCAGCCGCCATTTCTTAAACCCGCTGTGTGCGCCCTGCATAAGCAGAGCGCACTCGTTGTAAGCTCTTGAAAAACTTC
>CAYHQN010000151.1:0-9269 GCA_964358545.1 uncultured Tangfeifania sp.
ATGTCAATCACCCATTGTTACAAACACCAAAATAATGTTCTCGCTGAATCGCTGAATAATCAAAGCCTATTTGAAATATCGTTATAAAATAGTTAACTTACTAAAGACAAATCCAGAGATGAGAGTGAAGTTTATTTTGAACTTTCTGGGTATTTGAATTTAACGTTAAAATTGTCCAACTGGAGTTTCATTTTGCACCAATTATCATGATATTTGCTTCAATTAATCAGGTCACCTAAAAAAAGATCAAAATGCTAAAAATTCAAACGCTGAATAAGATTGACCATGAAGGTCTTCAGGTTTTTCCATTGTCAAAATATGAAATAGTCAGTGAGATTCCCAATCCGGATGCTATTCTGTTACGTAGTTTTTCGATGCATGAAATGGAACTTCCGGCATCTCTCAAAGCTGTGGCAAGGGCCGGTGCTGGAGTGAACAACATTCCAATTGATCGTTGTACTGAGAAAGGTATTGTGGTCTTTAATACACCGGGAGCCAATGCTAACGCCGTAAAGGAGTTGGTGATAGCCGGAATGTTACTTGCTTCCAGAGACATCATCGGAGGCATAGCATGGGCCCAAACACTACAATCCGATGGTGACAAGGTCCCAGCTCTCGTAGAAAAGGGGAAAGCTGCCTTTGGAGGGATAGAGTTAAAAGGGAAAACCCTTGCCATCATTGGTCTGGGCGACATAGGTGTTTTGGTTGCCAATGTGGCAAAGTCCCTTGGAATGAAGGTAATAGGTTTCGATCCATTTATCACGGTTGATAATGCCTGGAAACTTGACCAAAGCATTGTCAGATCAGAGAGTATTGAGGGATGCCTTTCACAAGCCGATTTCATTACGTTGCATGTTCCTTTGATGGATGCAACCCGTGGATTGGTTAACTCAGAAAAAATAGCCGTCATGAAAGACGGAGTTAAGATATTGAATTTTGCCAGGGGTGAGTTGGTTTCCAACCAGGATATCATTGCGGCTCTTGAACGCAAAAAAGTTGCTTGTTATGTAACGGATTTCCCGGATGCCACTATGCTAAATGTCCCCGGAATTATTCCAATTCCGCACTTAGGGGCATCAACCAATGAATCTGAAGTAAATTGCGCCATTATGGGCGCCAATCAACTGATTGATTTTCTTGAGAACGGGAACATCAGAAACTCCGTGAATTTCCCTAAGGCAACCATGGACCGTACCTGTTGTGCAAGAATTATTGTCGCCAACCGCAATGTTCCAACCATGGTAAGTCAGATTACATCCATTCTGGCCCAGGAAGGAATTAATATCTCCAATATGCTCAACCGCAATCGAAACGAGATTGCCTATAACATCATTGATACAGACCAAAATTCTATCGCCGAAGGAGTTAAACAAAGAATTGAAAGCATTGACGGAGTATTGATGGTTAGAATCATTCTTCCCAATTAAATACACCCATTCTAAATTTTCAAGATGAACAATACAATTGTCAACAAAGCCGCAGATAACATTCGGATTCTTTCTGCTGCTATGGTTGAAAAATCAAATTCAGGACACCCGGGCGGAGCCATGGGCGGAGCAGATTTTATCAATATCCTCTATTCTGAATTTTTAAACTATGATCCGGCAGACATGACCTGGCCTTTCAGGGATAGATTTTTCCTGGATCCGGGACACATGTCACCCATGCTCTATTCAGTGCTTTCAATGGGAGGTCATTTTTCCATGGAAGACCTCAAAAATTTTCGCCAATGGGGTTCTGTTACCCCAGGTCACCCGGAAGTTGATCCTGAAAGGGGAGTTGAAAACACTTCTGGTCCCCTGGGACAAGGCCATACCATGGCGGTAGGTGCAGCTATTACCGAACGCTTTTTGGTTTCCCGCTTTGGAGAATGGATGGCCCATAAAACTTTTACTTTTATTTCTGATGGGGGAGTGCAGGAGGAGATATCCCAGGGTGCAGGCCGGTTGGCCGGGCATCTTGGATTGAGCAACCTCATCATGTTCTATGATTCCAACGATATTCAATTATCAACAGGAACCAGTTCAGTAACTTCTGAGGATACTGCCGCCAAATATAAAGCTTGGGGCTGGAATGTTACTACTATCAATGGCAACGATGCCGGAGAAATTCGTGAAGCGCTGAAATCGGCCTTAAAGGAGAAGAAACGTCCATCTTTGATCATAGGAAAGACGATCATGGGAAAAGGTGCAGTGAAGGAAGATGGTTCCAATTTTGAGCGTCAATGCTCAACACATGGCCAACCCCTCTCTCATGCCGGCGCTTCTTTTAAAAAGACCATCGCAAATCTTGGAGGCGATCATGAAAATCCTTTTGTGATCTTCCATGAAGTCGAAGAACTTTACAGGAAAAGGAAAGAAGTTTTACTCAAATGGGCAGATGAAAATAATCTGAAAGAGGATAAATGGGCGGCTATAAATCCGGATTTGGAAAAAAAACTGGAGATCTTCCTATCGGGGGAAACGCCTGAATTTGATTTCTCTAAAATTGTGCAAAAACCGGGCGCAGCAACACGAAATGCCTCCGCAACGGTGTTGGCGGCATTCGCAAAGAGTGTGGAAAATATGATCGTTGCCTCTGCCGACCTTTCCAATTCGGATAAAACTGACGGTTTTCTCAACAATAGTCATGCTTTTACGAATGGAGACTTCTCAGGAGCTTTCCTTCAGGCAGGAGTAAGCGAACTCACTATGGCTTGCGTAATGAACGGTATGGCCTTACATGGTGGCGTAATCCCTGTGTGCGGAACCTTCTTCGTATTTTCAGATTACATGAAACCTGCTTTGCGCATGTCGGCCCTTATGCAGCTTCCTGTTAAGTTTGTCTGGACGCATGATGCCTTCAGGGTTGGGGAGGACGGGCCAACCCATCAGCCTGTTGAACATGAAGCCCAGCTGCGCCTGATGGAGCAATTAAAGAACCACCACGGCGACAATTCCGTTTTGGTTCTGAGACCTGCCGACGCAAGTGAAACTACGGTCGCATGGCAAATCGCACTGGAGAATACATCCACTCCTACTGCGCTTATACTATCACGACAAAATATCAAAGATCTTCCTACTGTTACAAATAGAGTTGAAGAGGCCAAACAATTGGCCAAAGGTGCCTATATAGTGGAAGCTTGTGATCAACCGGATGTAATTCTTGTTGCTTCAGGATCTGAAGTTGCAACACTTGTTGAAGGGGCTCAGCTGCTCAGGTCAAGGGACGGGAAAAAAGTTCGCGTAGTTTCTGCTCCTTCTGAAGGACTGTTCAGGGATCAGGAGAAAACTTATCAGCATCAGGTTCTTACTCCGGGCATTCCTAAGTTTGGATTAACAGCCGGTCTTTCTGTTACATTGAGGGGATTGGTAGGGGACGATGGTGCAGTATGGGGTTTGAACTCATTTGGTTTTTCTGCTCCATATCAGGTACTGGACGAACAGCTCGGATTTACCGCCGAAAATGTATACAATCAGGTAAATATCTTGCTTAAATAGGCCGATTGCAGGTAAAAATAAAAAAGGGCGACCATTTGGCCGCCCTTTTTCGTATGATGTGGGAATGGTTAATCTAAAGTGATTTCGGTAGTTTTCAAGCAGAGAGGAAGTGCCTTTACCTTCAGAAAAAAAATCAAATTTATGAATGTCTAAAATATTTTTCAATTATTTCTTGGAGATGAATAATTTTTTGCTTTATCTTTGTGAGTGAATATTCACTCACTTATTTTTATAACATTTTAAAGTTTCAAAACATGAAAATTACAAAATATCAGGAACAGCAAATAAAAGACACTCCACACAAGATTGATGTAAGGGAAATGTATAACAAAGAATCAGCGCAGGTAATGCTAATCGCATTAAAACCTGGCGAAAGTTTGAAACCACATAAAACCCCGGTCGATGTGTTTTTCTACATTGTTGAAGGTTCTCCAACCATTCATATCGGCGACGAAAGTGAAGTATGTGAGGCAGATTCACTAATTGAGAGCCCTGCCTATATTGTACATTATATAAGCAATAATTCAAGTAGCTTAGTCAGAATTCTTGTAGTTAAAGCACCACGACCAGTAAGTAAGTTAGACTAAAGTAACTTTAGTGCAAAGTTACCCACGTCAATAATTGTTTAAAACAATTACGCTAATAAATAAAATGAAAATGGAAATTACGTCACGGCAGTTGGATATTATTGAAGCAGCTGGTAAAATACTTACATCATCAGGTGTAGGTGGCTTAACAATAAAAAATCTCGCAAAAGAAATGCAATTCGCTGAAAGTGCTATTTACAGACATTTTACGAGCAAAGAAGAAATTATCGTTTCAATGCTTAATTATTTGGCTGACAGTATTGACGAACGATTGAGTAATATAGCCCCTTCAATAGATCCTGAAGAAAATTTTAAAGCAATGTTCCATGAGCATTTTAGGTTTTTTAAGATACATCCTTATTTCGTTGTTGCTGTATTCTCAGATGGACTGATGGAAGGAAGTCAACGTATCAATAAAGCCATCCTTGAAATAATGAGTGTAAAAATTAAACACTTAATGCCTGTATTAATAGAAGGGCAAAATAAAGGAGTATTTACACATGCAGTTACTGCCTCCGAACTTATGCATATAATAATGGGAACTTTTAGACTTCAAATGTTTAAATGGCGTAGTGGTGATTTTCAATTAGAGATCATATCTAGCGGAGATGCTATGGTTAACGCCATACTTAAATTAATAAAAATTAATAACAAAAATTAATAACCTCAAAAAAATTTAATCTGACATGTTAGTGAATATTCACACTTATTTTAATAAGAAGGTATTAATCCTACTTGTTATTGTTCTTTTTCAGGTTCCGACAATCTTGTCAGCGCAAACTCTGTCATTAGAACAATGCATTGATACAGCTCTCCTTTATAACCGGAATATTAAGTTATCGCAACAGGACGTAAATATTGCCAGTGAGAAAAACAAGGAAACCAAAGGCAATCTGTTCCCAAAATTGAATGGGATAACTGACTATCGTTATTATACCGATTTGCCTTATCAGCTAATGCCTGCAGCAGCCTTTGGCGGACGGGAAGGCACTTACAAGGAGGTTCAGTTTGGTGTACCACAAAGCCTGAATGCCAATCTGCAACTAACAGTGCCAATTTACAACCCAACAGCTTTAGGTGCGATAAAGGCAACGCGGATAGCCAGCGAACTGTCCGAAATTCAGAAAATTAAAACCGACGAAGATGTAGTACTGGAAGTTTCAAATGCCTACTACAATGCACAAATTCTGCTGAATCAACTGGCTTTTTTGGATAGCAACATGATCAATACCAATAAACTGGTTCAAACCACCACTTTATTGCACAAACAACAGGTTGCGAAAGGAACAGATGTGGACAGACTCCAATTACAGTTGGATCAGATAGCCAATCAAAGAAAAACCGTTTTTTCGCAGCAGCAGCAAGTGCTAAATGCACTCAAATTTCTGATGGGCAAACCTATTTCTGATACCATCCAGGTTTCAATAAATGAAAACACTAGGATTCAATTGGATATTCAGATTCAGGCAACTACAGACATGAAGTTGATTGATAAGAAATTACAATTTAATTATGCTGAGCTTAAAGGGCTTCGTAATTCAAAATTGCCGTCGCTGGGTGCATACGGAGTCTATGGTACAAATGGCTATGGCAATACTGGCGATAATAGCTTTTTCAATTTTCATCCAATCGGTTATGTTGGCGCTCAACTGTCGATCCCACTGTTTAATGGCACGATTACAAAACACAAGATTGTACAGAAAAAGATTGAAATTGAAAAAACGAATATCCAAAAAGAACTGGTAACCGAAAAATCAAAACTCGATCTGATTAATGCTGAAATGCAATACGCGCTTGCAAACCAGAATATTGCAACAGTGGCCAATCAAATAAAACTGGCACAAAAGATTTATGACAATACAGTGCTGCAAAACCAGCAAGGCATGGCCAACATTACCGATTTGCTGTTGGCCGACAATTCGTTGCGCGAAGCACAGCAAAACTACATCGTTACAATGGTAAATCTTCGAAAGGCTGAATTGGAATACAAACGGGTAACAGGAAACTTAATCACAATTAAAAACTGAAACAATGAAAAAGATTATTTATATAGTAGTAGCATTGGTACTAATTGCCATCGTGGTAATTCGCCTGAAAAGCAATAAAGAAACCACTGTAAAAAGAGTTTATCAATACAATAAAGAACAGGCCATCAATGTACAGGCCATCACACTGAAGCTTGAAAGTGTTAAAAACGATGTCTCTTACACGGGTACTTTCGAACCCAATAAAGAAACAAAAGTCAGTACGGATATTCAGGGTAAGATTAATTCAGTTCTGGTAGATGTAGGAAGCTCGGTCAGAAAAGGTCAGGCTTTAATTCAATTAGAAAACTCCTTACTGAAACTACAATTGCAAACCGTTGAAATTCAAATTGAAGGATTGGAAGCGGATGTAAAACGATATACTGTTCTTGCCAATGCCGATGCTATTCAGGGTGTTCAGTTGGAAAAGACTATTTTAGGCTTGAAATCTGCCAAAGTGCAAAAGGCCACTTTACTTGAACAAATCAATAAAACGACTATTGTAACTCCTTTCCATGGAATTGTTACCGCTAAGCTGACCGAAGAAGGAGCTTTTGCGGCACCAGGTATTCCTTTACTCCAAATCACAGATATCTCAAGCCTGAAATTTACTGTAAATGTTCCCGAAAATGAATTAAGTCAATTCCAGATCAATCAAACCTATTCGCTTTCAGCAGATGTTTATCCTGAAATTTCATTGTCCGGAAAAGTGATCCTGATAGGCAGTAAAGCCAACCTGGGGAACAGCTTTCCCGTTCAGTTTTCGGTAACCAACACGACAGATTTAAAAATAAAATCGGGGATGTTTGGAAAGGTGGCTCTGATAGCTATTGGGGTGAAAAACGAAAGTGCGGAAAAACAGCTCATCATTCCGGCTTCTGTAATTGTTGGGAACACCATCCATCCACAGGTTTATGTGGTGAAAAATGGGAAAGCCATTCTGCAAAACATCACGATCACGAGTAGGGTTCAAAATAAAGTAGTTGTAGCCAGTGGCTTAAGCGAAGGTGATGTTATTGTTTCCAACGGATTTATCAATTTGTATAATGGAGCAAATGTTTCACATAAGAACTAAGAAGATGAAAAATAAAAATCATTGGTACGATGGTAGATTTTATGATGTTTTTATTGCTCCAAATCAGGACTCCTTATTTAAAGAAATAAATAGTCTCATTTCTGAAAAATCTACTATCGTCGATGTTGGCTGCGGCACCGGACGCTTTTCGTTTTCAATTGCCGAAAAATGCATATTCGTTTTAGGCATCGACTTATCTATTCGGAATATAAATAAGGCACAGCAGAATCTCGACAAAAATCCTGTCAGCAATATTTCTTTTCAGCACAAAAGTTTAAATGTGTTATATAAAGAGGGGCATCATTTCGATTATGCTGTAATTACATTTGTTATTCATGAAATCAATGAAAATGAACGAATTAGTCTGTTAAAGGAAGTTTCTGAAATAGCCGACACCATTATAATTGGAGATTACATTGCTCCAGGTCCAAAAGGTTTTGGTGGATATTTGACACAAATAATCGAATTTTTGGCTGGCAGAGAGCACTATCGAAACTACTTAAACTTTATAGCCAATGGAGGAATTCCGGAACTGGCAAGAAGGTCAGGAGTGAAAATTATCAATACGATTGACACCCAACAATCTCATAACCAAATTTTTATTCTTTCAAAATCATGAATATTACAAAAATAGCAATCAATCGCCCATCGCTGATCATCGTTCTTTTCAGCGTATTCGCCTTATTGGGGATAATAGGATTTACAAACCTGGGGTATGAACTGTTGCCTGACTTCAACCAGCCGGTGGTTGTAATAAAAACAATGTACCCTGGCGCCGAACCCAATGAAGTGGAAACATCTGTTTCAAGAAAAATAGAGGATGCCTTGTCGAATCTCGAAGGAGTCGATTATCTGGAGACCAAGTCGATGCCCAATGCCTCTGTTATTATTGCCAACCTGAAATATGGGACGAATTTGAGCATTGCCATGCAGGATGCCCAGCGGTATATCGACAATATTAAAAAAGATCTTCCGGCAGATATTTTGAGTCCGGTGATGAGCAAGGTTTCGCCCAACGATTTACCCATTATATCGATCAGTGCAACAAGTAATTTGCCCGCGACAGAATTCTATCAAAAAATGAAGGACGAATATCTTCCGCAAATCCAGCAATTGAAAGGGGTAGCAGAAATTACCTTGCTGGGGGGCGAAGAAAGGGAAATTCAGGTGAAGGCAGATCAGGATAAACTGAAACTGTACAAAATATCACTTTACCAGGTTGTAGAGGCCATTAACCGTTCGGGTATTGATTTACCGGCCGGTAAAGCGCAAACCGATAAAGAGAGCAATTCAGTCCGTCTGACCGGGAAATTTTCGACCGTAAACGACATCATGAATGTACAGGTAGCTATGCCTGCACCGGGAATGCCTGTCTATGTGAAAGATATCGCATCTGTTATCGATGGGGTGAAAGAAATAAGTTCAGTAAGCCGTTACAACGGTGTAAACGGAATAGGCCTTTTGTTGAAAAAACAAGGTGATGCCAATGCTGTGGAAGTCTCAAAATTAGTTCACACGAAACTCAAACAAATTGAAAGTGTAAACTCGAAATACGGTGTAAAATTTAATATTGCCGATGATTCAACCGACATGACCATTGCCGCGGTAAATTCAGTGGTTGATGACCTGATTTTAGCGGTAATCCTGGTTTCATTGGTAATGTTCTTGTTTTTACGAAGCTACCGGAACTCTTTGATTGTATTAATTGCAATTCCCACCTCATTAATTACCGCGTTTGCCGTGATGTGGCTGATGGGTTTCACCCTAAACCTGATGACCTTGCTGGCCATGTCGTTAATTATCGGAATCCTGGTGGATGATGCCATTGTAATTCTGGAAAATATCCAGCGTCACTTAGATATGGGAAAAGATAAACATGACGCAGCTTTAGAGGGACGTATGGAAATTGGTTTTTCAGCAATTTCAATTACCCTGGTTGACGTGGTTGTGTTTTTACCCATCCTTTTTTTGCAGGTATTTGTTGCCGATATGCTCAAACAGTTTTCTATTGTAGTAATAACTTCCACACTTACCAGCCTATTGGTGGGTTTTACCCTGGTGCCCTGGCTGGCTTCCAGAATTGGGAAAAAGGAAGATTTACAAC
>CAYHQN010000152.1:0-9143 GCA_964358545.1 uncultured Tangfeifania sp.
GATGGCACCTCGATCTACCTCACCATGGCAGCCGTCTTTTTGGCACAGGCGACAGGTACACCGCTCAATCTTTATCACCAAATTACACTTTTGCTGGTTTTGCTTATCACCTCAAAGGGTGCCACAGGCGTAACCGGAAGCGGCTTCATCACCCTGGCAGCAGTTTTGCCCATTGTCTGAACCGTGCCGGTTGCAGCCCTGGCCTTGATTCTAGGAATTGACCGCTTCATGAGCGAAGCGCGTGCCATCACCAACCTGATCGGCAATGCCGTTGCAACAGTGGTAGTGGCAAAATGGGAAAAAGAGATCGATCAGACGACTGCAATGGAATCAATTGGATAGATTTTAATATTGACCACAATCATTTGAAATTCAATATCATATATCACTTTTAATCTATTTCTGACGGGGTGACTCTGAGTGACCCCGTCAACTAGCTTAGAGTCAATTCCGATTTTGTAGTATAAGGTATGGTAAAATAAAACTTAGATCCTCTCACTCCATTAACACTCTTTGAGCCGCTTTTTACCCAAATTTTTCCTCCCAGCATCTCAACATATGCTTTGGATATCGATAAACCCAGTCCTGCCCCTTCATATGCCCGGGAAAGGGATTCGCCGGCTTGTCTGAACTGTTCAAAAATAATTTTTTGATGTTCCTGACCAATGCCTACCCCAGTGTCTTTTACAAAAAATTCAAGAAATTTCCCTTTTTTTATATAGCCAAAATAGATCTGTCCTTTGTTGGTAAACTTAATGGCATTTTTAAGGAGGTTGGTAATAATGGTATTGATTATTTTCGGGTCTGAAAGGATCATTGATTTTTCCTCCGGCAATGAATTTTTAAAGGAAATTTCTATTCCTTTTTGCCTAGCCTCTGTTTTAAAGTTGGAATAGATTGATTTGATTTGTTCGTTTATATTAGTTTCTGATATGGATATTTCCGTTTGTTTGGATTCTATCTTTGAAATACATATAATGTTGTCGATGATATTGAGCATACGATTTCCGCTTTCTACTATGATACTGATAAAATCTTGCTGATCATCGCCTGTAAGATTGGGTTCTCTCAGCAGCTCTGCAAAGCCAAGAATACCATTCATGGGAGTACGGATTTCGTGGCTCATATTGGTAAGAAAGGCTGATTTTAAACGGTCGCTCTCCTCTGCGTGTTCTTTGGCAAGGATTAATTCTATAGCCCGCTTTTCTTTCTCTTCGTTTTGAAATGCAAGTTCTTTGTTGGCAAGGATTAACTTCTGTTCTGCACGCTTTCGCTCTGTGATATCCTCAATCATGGCAAGATGTCGGGGGTGTGATTCATCATCGTATAAAATATGTGATACAGTCATGTTAATCCAAACGAATGCTCCATCAGTAAGGATATAACGTTTTTCCATCTGATATCCGTCAATTTCTCCGGCAACCAATTGAGCCATATTATTCAAGTCTAACTGGATATCGTCGGGATGGGTTATGCTCATCCAGTTGATATTTTCCATTTCTGCAATTGTCCGACCTGCAATTTTAGCAAACATCGGATTAACATTATGAAGTTTCCCGGTTAAAGAATCAACTAAAGCAATGCCCATTGGTGCATCATTAAAAATGGCCTTGAATAGTTCTTCGCTCTTTTTTAGATCTGTTTCTGCTTGATTATGCTTAATCTCAAGCTCGTGTTCGTGTAGGGCCCTTTTAATTGCGGGAACCAAACGCTCCAATTTGTTTTTGAGCACGTAATCAGTCGCACCATTTAACAACGCATTGATAGCAGCATCTTCTCCAATTGTTCCTGAAACGAATATGAATGGTATGTGGGAATATTTTTCCCTTGCAACCTGCAAGGCTTCGTTGCCATTGTAATCGGGCAGGCTGTAATCAGATAATATGATATCTATATTTCCCTTCCCCAGAATTCTTAAGAAGTCTTTTTCGTTGTCAGCCAAAAAATATTCATGTCCTATTCCTGCATTTTCAATTAAAGCTTTTATTAACTCAGAATCTTTTAATGAATCTTCAAGATGCAGTATTCCTATTCTTTTATTCATCTGTTTATAATTTGCTTTTTATTTGTCAGATGGAATACCCATATAATCATTCCCGGTTGGTGTGAACATATTCTCGTGGGTATTTCATGGCTGCAGGTATCATTGTCGTTTTAAAAAATTCATCTATTTCTGGGCCGACGGCAGTTGATTAATGACAGCCCAATATTGACCCAAAACTTTTATCGCATCTATAAATTGCACAATGTCTACGGGTTTAACCACATAAGAATTAGCCCCAAGTTTGTAACTTTCGACCAGATCCTTTTCTTCGCCGGACGATGTGACCATGATTACCGGAATTAACATAAATTTAGGATCGGCACGGATGTATCTAAGTACTTCTATTCCGTTCATCCTGGGCATTTTTATATCCAATAGAATAACAGCGGGATTGGCATTTCCATAACCAGCAAATTTGCCACGTTTATGCAGATAGTCTAATGCCTCTACTCCGTCTTCCGCAACTACCACCTCGTTCGCAAGATTTTTTTCAGAAAGGGCTGAAATGGTAAGCTCAACATCTTTAGGACTGTCGTCCACAATAAGGATTGTTTTTACTACTGTATTCATTATTTGATTCTTTTATTTATGGATATTAATTATTCGGTACACTAAATGAAAATGTGGCGCCCTTGTCAATTTCACTTTCTGCCCAACATTTTCCGCCATGCCGTACTATGATTCTATTCACATTGGCAAGCCCGATCCCAATCCCTTCAAAATCCCTCGCTTTGTGCAGCCGCTGGAAAACACCGAATAGCTTATCGGCATATTTCATATCAAATCCGGCGCCGTTATCCCTAATCTGAAATATTGTTTTATCATTTTCAATTTTACCTCCAATATCAATCACTGCTTTTTCTTTGTTTCGGGAATATTTCAATGCGTTGGAGATCAAATTAACCCAAACCTGATTGATTAAGGTTTCGTCACCCATTGCATCCGGAAGTCCAGATATATTTATTTCAACATTTCTGCCAACTATTTCATCGCTGAAAGTTTTAACTATCCGGGTTACCATATTTTTTGAATCAATTTTTGTTCGTTGCAATTCGGCCCTGCTTAATCTGGAAAAGGTCAATAATGCATCTATAAGATTCCCCATTTCAATGTATGACTCTGATATGATGTTCAAATACCTTAATCCTTTTTCGTCGAGTTGAGCTGAATTATTTTTAACCAGTAAATCAACAAAACCTCCAATATGTCTTAAAGGTGCCCGCAAATCGTGAGAGACAGAATAGCTGAATGCTTCGAGTTCTATATTCGCTGCTTCCTGTTTTTCTTTTTCTTCGTTTTGAAAGACAAGTTCTTTGTTGGCAATGACTAACTCTGCAGCACGCTTTTCTTTCTCTTCATTTTGAAAATCAAGCTCTTTGTTAGCTATGATTAGTTCTGAAGCCCGTTTCCCTTTTTCTTTGTTTTGAAAGACAAGTTCTTTGTCAGCAATGATTAGTTCTTCTGCCCGTTTCCCTTTTTCTTCATTTTGAAATTCAAGTTCTTTATCAGCAATGATTAACTCTGCGGCCCGCTTTTCTTTTTCTTCATTTTGAAAGACAAGCTCTTTGTTGGCAACGATTAACTCATCTGCCCGCTTTTCTTTTTCCCTGTTTTGAAAGACAAGTTCTTTGTTGGCAATGATTAACTCATCTGCCCGCTTTTCTTTTTCTTCATTTTGAAATTCAAGTTCTTTATTAGCAATGATTAACTCATTGGCACGTTTTTCTTTCTCCTCATTTTGAAAAGCGAGCTCTTTGTTGGCAATACTTAACTCGTCGGCACGTTTTTCTTTTTCCCTGTTTTGAAAGGCAAGTTCATTGTTGGCAATGATTGACTCCTTTGCACGTTTTTCTTTTTCTTCGTTTTGAAAGGCAAGTTCTTTGTTGGCAATGATTAACTCATCGGCACGTTTTTCTTTCTCTTTGTTTTGAGAAGCAAGCTTTTTGTTGGCAATGATTAACTCATCTGCCCGTATTTCTTTCTCGACATTTTGAAAGGCAAGTTCTTTGTTGGCAATAATTAACTCATCGGCACGTTTTTCTTTCTCCCTGTTTTGAAAGGCAAGTTCTTTGTTGGCAACGATTAATTCTGCGGCCCGCTTTTCTTTCTCTTCGTTTTGAAAGGCAAGTTCTTTATTTGCAATGATTAATTCTGCGGCCCGCTTTTCTTTCTCTTCGTTTTGAAAGGCAAGTTCTTTGTTGGCAATGATCAACTCCTCTGCACGTTTTTCTTTTTCTTTGTTTTGAAAGGCGAGTTCTTTGTTAGCAACGATTAACTCATCTGCCCTTCTTTCTTTCTCCCTGTTTTGAAAGGCAAGTTCTTTGTTGGCAACAATTAACTCATCCGCCCGCTTTTCTTTCTCTTCGTTTTGAAAGGCAAGTTCTTTGTTGGCAATGATTAATTCATCTGCACGTTTTTCTTTCTCTTTGTTTTGAAAGGCAAGTTCTTTGTTGGCAACAATTAACTCATCTGCCCGCTTTTCTTTCTCCCTGTTTTGAAAGACAAGCTCTTTGTTGGCAATGATTAATTCTGCAGCCCGTTTCTCTTTCTCCTCGTTTTGAAAAGCAAGTTCTTTGTCAGCAATGATTAGCTCTGCAGCTCGTTTCTTCTTCTCTTCCTTTTGAAAAGCAAGTTCCTTGTCAGCAAACATTAGCTCTGCAGCTAATTTTTCTTTTTCTTCGTTTTGAATGAGAAGTTCTTTGTTGGCAATGATTAACTCATCTGATGTATTGTTTTTAGCCATAACTTGCTTAAAAAGAGGTGTTTATCGAAAGGGCGATTTAGTAGGCAAAAATAAATACAGGGTGTTTTTATTTTGAATTTACGTTTGTGGCCAAAAATACACTCCTTCCTCTTAAAAATTGTTACAGAATTCTGCTTTTAAGTTGCATAATTCACATTTCAATTTTCAGGAAAAAAGGATGCTAACTCCTTCAAAAACAGGAAAATGAGAAAGGGCTTTAGCCCAATTCAGTGATTTGGCCAAAGCCCTTTTTTTAAGCAGCCTTCTTATCCGTCCACCCTTCGACCCTTCGACTTCGCTCAGGGACCGCAGGCTCTGGGAGCATAGGAGTCGCACTCACGCCCTCTCCCAGTCCCCTGGTCTCCTAGTCCTTCGCTGTCTTTCTTCACTTGATCTCAGCTCCGTCATTAATCGCCTCTCCGGGTACCACAAAGACCAATCGTCCCTCCTTGCTCTCCGCCATCAGGATCATCCCCTGAGAGTCGATGCCTTTGAGATTTTTGGGAGCAAGGTTGACCAGGATTGAGACCCGCTGACCGATGATCTGCTCCGGTCCGTATTGTTCGGCTATCCCGGATACGACTGTGCGTTGATCGATACCTGTATTGATGGTAAGCTTCAGCAGTTTCTTTGTTTTGGCAACTTTTTCTGCAGCAACAATGGTACCGGTACGGATATCCATCTTTGCGAAATCATCGTATTCAATGTGTGGTTTAGCGGGGGCAACCGTTGCCTGTTCCAGCTCGTTCGATATCTTCGTGGCCAGCAGCTTGTCTACCTGACGTTGAATGGCATCATCTTCGATCTTCTCGAAAAGTAGTTCGGGGGTGTTGACGCGGTCTCCGGCCTTGAGCAAATCCCTTCTTCCCAACTCACTCCACTGCAATTTCCCCAGATTCAGGAAGGCGCGGAGCTTGTTCATGGTATAGGGCAGGAACGGTTCGAAGGCAATGGTAAGGTTGGCAGTGATCTGCAAACAGATGTGCATCACGGTTTTCACCCGCTCCGGATTGGTTTTGACCACAATCCAGGGCTCCATGTCGGCGAGGTATTTGTTGCCCAGGCGCGCCATCTCCATGGTCAGCCGCAAAGCCTCGCGGAAATGGAAAGTGTCGAGCGCCTTTTCGATATCCGATTTCAACTGAACGAGTGTAGCCAGGGCCTCCTCGTCCCGGAGTTCAAGCTTCCCGGCTACGGGAACAACACCTTCGTAATATTTGTTGGTGAGCACCAGCACCCTGTTGACAAAGTTGCCCAGAATGGCCACCAGTTCGCTGTTGTTGCGGGCCTGGAAATCCTTCCAGGTAAAGTCATTGTCCTTTGTCTCGGGGGCATTGGCCGTGAGGGTATATTTCAGTACATCCTCCTTACCAGGAAACTCTTCGAGGTATTCGTGCAACCAGACTGCCCAGTTGCGCGAGGTGGAGATCTTATCCCCCTCGAGGTTGAGAAACTCGTTGGCCGGCACATTGTCGGGAAGGTTGTAGGAACCTTCAGCTTTGAGAATGACGGGGAAGATGATGCAGTGAAAGACGATGTTGTCTTTGCCAATAAAATGGAGAAGCCTGGTTTCAGGATCTTTCCAATATTTTTTCCAGTCGGGGGTTAGTTCTTTCGTAGCCGAGATGTAGCCGATGGGGGCATCGAACCAGACGTAGAGCACCTTTCCTTCGGAGCCTTTGATAGGAACCGGAACGCCCCAGTCCAGATCTCTCGTCACGGCACGGGGGTTTAGTCCGCCATCGATCCATGACTTGCATTGTCCATATACATTGGGTTTCCACTCTTTGTGACCCTCGAGGATCCACTCCTTCAGCCAGGGTTCGTATTTGTCGAGGGGCAGGTACCAGTGTTTCGTCTCCTTCATCACGGGAACGTTGCCGCTGAGCACCGATTTGGGGTTGATCAGATCAGTTGCGTTGAGCGAGGTGCCGCAACTTTCGCACTGGTCGCCATAAGCATTTTCGAAGCCGCATTTCGGACAGGTTCCGGTAACATAACGATCGGCCAGGAATTGACCGGCCTCTTCGTCAAAAAACTGGCCGGAAGTCTGCTCGACAAATACCCCTTTGTCGTAAAGGGTTTTGAATATTTCAGAGGCAGTTTCGTGGTGAATCTTCGAACTTGTTCGGGAGTATACATCGAAGGAGATGCCGAATTTTTCAAACGAATCCTTGATCATTCCGTGGTATTTGTCGACGATTGCCTGCGGTGTGGTTCCCTCCTTTTTGGCCTTGAGGGTGATGGGAACGCCATGTTCGTCGGAACCGCCGATGAAAAGGACCTCCTCCCCTTTCAGCCGGAGGTAACGGGCAAAAATATCCGCAGGTACATAGACGCCTGCCAGGTGACCGATGTGTACCGGACCATTGGCATAAGGCAAGGCGGAGGTGATCAGGGTTCTCTTGAAATTGCTCATTCGATGATTGTCTTTATGCTATTCTTCAAATAATTTGCAAAGATAGGAAATAGGGTTCATTTGGCGACAAGGTTTTGACCTTTTAGTTGAAAAGCCGCCACAGCGGCTTTTCAACTAAAAGGTCAAAACCTTGTCGCATTCAATCACCCAATCGGCCAGAAAGGTCATGGTAGATTTGTTGGCCCCTTCGAAATAAGGGTGGTTTTTGTAGATACCGCAGCGTGACATGCAGGTGCCGCACACCTCAACAGGGACATCTTTCGCAATCAATTCGCGCAGCATTTCCGACAGATCGTGGTCATAACCTTCAGGTGGTTTGCATGCATCCCTGGCCAGGTCGACGGCATCGTTCATCAGGAAAATACCGACTTCAATTCCCTTTTTTCTCAGCGCCTCGGCGAGACGGAGCCCGTTCCAGGTAACATCGGTCTGGTCATAAGGCTCACGGTTAAAGATCATCACTACTTTTTGCATGTTTTTGAATTTTAAATTAAACCTTGTTTTTACTAACTATCTTATAATGTATTCATAGATTTATAATGAGAGTTTTTTAACAGCATTGACAAGCACTTCGATGGCAAAATCGATTTCTTCCTCCGTCGTCCTTTTCCCTGTTGAAATCCGCACAGTTGCAACGGCAGTCCTGAAATCGAGATTCATCGCCTGAAGGACAGAAGAAATAGTTGTTTCGCCTGAATGACAGGCAGAACCGGTAGAAATTAAAACATCGCTGCTGACGAAAGAGGCCAATGCGTGTGCACTGATGTTGTCGAAAGCCACACTCAGCGTATTAGGCAGGCAATTTGCCAGATTACCGTTTATGTGAACTTTATTGCCGAGACGGGACACCAAACCATCAAGCAACCTGTCACGTGAAAGCTGCATAATATTCTGATTCTGTTTGAAATCGCGTAGCGCAACTTCACAGGCCTTCCCAAGTCCGATAGTGTGAATGACATTCTCTGTTCCGGGGCGGATCCCTTTTTCCTGTCCGGCACCGTGCATCAGATTCTCGATCCGCGTTCCCTTCCGGATGTACAGTGCGCCGATACCTTTGGGCGCATACAATTTATGCCCGGCAATGGTTAGCAGGTCAATTTCTAGTTTATTAACATCTGTTTCAATTTTCCCAACCGATTGAGACGCATCGGTATGAAAAATAATATTCTTTTGCCGGGCAATTGCCCCGATTTCACAAATGGGCTGTATTGTTCCAACTTCATTGTTAGCGTGCATTATTGAAATCAGGATTGTATCCGGGCGAATGGCTTCTTTCACTTGTTCAGGATCAATCCGTCCATATTGATCGACCGGAAGCCAGGTAACCTCGAACCCTTGAGAAATCAGGTATTTGCAAACCTCAGTTACTGCGGGGTGTTCGATGTCTGAGGTAATAATGTGCCGCCCTTTATCCCTGTTTGCCAAGGCAATTCCTTTTATAGCCAGGTTGTTTGATTCGGTCGCGCAACTGGTAAAAAATATTTCTTCCGGTTTGCAGCTGATCATTTCTGCAACCTGCTCCCGTGCTTTTTCAACGGCTTCTTTATTGCTTTGTCCGATTGAATAAGAGCTGGAAGGGTTACCGTAAAAAGTATCAATATACGGGATCATTTCTTTTACAACTTCCGGGTCGATGGGAGTTGTTGCATTGTAATCGAGGTAAACAGGATGTTTCATGCAGAATAGGAAATTTTAATTGGACATAGTTTGTTTGATTTTCCACTCCGGATAACCTTCGTCCAGCCGGCGTACTTTGTATCCCTTTTCTTTCAGAAGTTTTACCGCTTCATCGGCCAGCACACAGAAAGGACCCCGGCAATAAGCGATCACCTCCTTGTCTGAAGCAATGTTTTTTAGATTGGTCAAAAGCTCGTTCATGGGAATTGATATGGCTCCTGTGATGTGTCCAAATTCGTATTCAGCCGATGGGCGAACAT
>CAYHQN010000153.1:0-9068 GCA_964358545.1 uncultured Tangfeifania sp.
TTTTGCCATCCAGCGCTCCTACCTGGCCAGCATTACTTTTGGACTGCTCCTCAGACAAGGGAATAACAACAGCCTTCCCGGTCTGTTCAAGTTTTGTTGCCGCATTGTCGTGATGCTGTTCATGTTCACTGAGTGTTCTCAGTTTGTTTCTACCCCGTACCCGCACCGGCTCTCCTCTCATGGCGAGGAACTTCGTGACCTCGCTCTTACCCAATATGCCTGACTCAGCAAACCTTCTGGTAGAGGGAGATGGCAACTGCACCATACCTCCGGCTCCTGGCCGCAACTTGCCCACATCCGCATGGGCAGCTGCAGCCGGAGTCGTAACAGCATGATTCACAGTCTTATGTTTGGCAACTTCCATCTTTCAATCTATATCGGATTTCAGAAAGCGACGGGCCAATGCGGCCGGGATATTAATATTTAAAAGGTTCTTCCTTCTTTCATAAATTCACGACGAATGGCCTCTTCCATGTCGGCCGACAGAATTTTGTTGTCGCCACGGCTGATCGCTTTCAGCGAAACAGTACGGACAACATTCATAATGGTACCACCGGAGATTTCGTGTTGTTCGGCGACCTTGTCAAGATCAACTTTCTTCTCAAGCGTTGCCTTGTCCGAAAAGGCATTCTTCCAGATTCGGCCTCTTTCGGCAGGCTTGGGCATTGGAAACTGGATGACCGACTGAAACCTTCGCAGGAACGCCGCGTCAATGTTATTTTTGAGGTTCGAAGCCAGGATCACCACCCCATTGAAATCTTCAATCCGTTGAAGCAGATAGCTGATCTCCTGGTTGGCATACCGATCGTGGGAATCCTCTACTTTCGATCTTTTGCCAAAAAGGGCATCCGCTTCATCGAAGAAGAGGATCCAGTTCTTATTTTCAGCCATATCGAAAATCCGGGAAAGGTTTTTCTCCGTCTCTCCAATGTATTTGGATATGATCATGCTCAAATCAATCTTATAAACATCAACACCACAATGCTTTCCAAGCAAACAGGCAGAGAAAGTCTTGCCGGTACCGGGTAATCCGTAAAAAAGCGTGGTATAACCCGGCTTCAAATTTCGGCTCATACCACAGTCATTCAATAATGTATTTCCATGCATGATCCAGTGTCTGATCTCTTCCAACTGCTCCAGTGTGGCAGACGGAAGAACGAGATGATCCCAGCTCAGTTCAGTTTCGATGAGCCGTGCAGGAAAATCGGTGTTGTAATTGGGTTTTCTTTCAATGCCTGTCACAAACCAGTTGAGGTACTCCCTTGAGATTTGCAGGGCGCCGCTGAGCATCGGCTCGCCCGACTGAGGTGGCGCCAGGGACAGAACATTCTGTTTAGCAAAAATATGGTTGCCTTCGAAGATACGGGTCATCTCAAATCTTCGTTCCAGATTTTCGCCCGCAAGGATGAAGGCTGCGGTTTCCCCGGTAGGGATGAAACCAGAATGATTGATCCCTTTGAGTCCGCCAAATTCAGTAAATCCCCTCATGGTGGTTCTATTCTGAACCCACAGAACATCTAGTAGTTGTGGCTTTATATGTGGAATCATGGCCAGGATAAGGATCAGTCGTTCGGATAGGTTCAACCGGTTCTCCCTGATAAAATTCGCGTAAAAAGATTCGCTCCGCGTAAGATCGTCGGGAAAAATAGATAAAACATCCTCCTTTGAACCAGGCTTATCAAAATAGAAGTTAAGCCTTCCGTTTAACACATTGGCAAACCAATCCATCTCAAGGTTCAGGTCGTAGGCATTATCGGTCAGTTCTTTTGACATTCAGTAAAGATTGGTTTATACATCCACGGTAGTTTAATGATCGAGTAACTCCATGGAATCGTGTTTAACAGCATATCGTAGGCTGCGCTTTCCAGAATCACTTTCCAGCCATTTTCGAATGGGTAAAGCATTCCGTTGCGCTGAATAAATGTGGTTCTTAAACCATCATTGGAGGTATTACCAATGGAGCTCCAAAGACTTACCACCGCTTGAAGCATTGATTCGACCTCTTCCATTTGACTTTGTGTAAGCAGCCCCTCCGAAACGGCCAATGGGCCTGATGGTTCCATTCCCAGCAAAAGTTTAATGAACCCCAATTCGAATTCAAACAGTTCCTCCCGCCCGGTGGCCACAAAATGAAGTAATGCCGCAGCCTTCGCAAGATTTCTGACCGGAATTTGCTTATCCCCTTCGGTAATAATCCCGGAAATGGTAAAAAGACTTGAGAAAAAAGGATGCAAAAATGCCAAACCTGCAAACTGAACAGAAATACCAAGTTCTCCCGGCTGATTCAGTGCAGGATTGGAAAATAAAGGTTTTGTGGAAGATGTCTGTGATGCCATTGATTTCGCAAAATAGGAATTCGGTTCAGTGCTGTTCTTCCGATTTGAGATCACATCTATTTCTTTACCATTCCAAAATCCTGCCACTATCTCCTTACCAGGAAGCTGACTTACAATATTCTGCCTATTTATCACAAGATATTCAGAAGGGCCGGAAAAGTGATTTTTCCAATGAACAGAGGATGGAGATAGCCGGGATTTCTTGTGGAGGTAAGAGAAAAACCGCTCAAAATAGAACAATCCCTCTTTAGACAATAGCCTGGCTGCAGCTTCCTTCCAATCCGGGACAGTGGTTGGATTATCATGACAATTGGCTGCATGAAGGAATGCAGCCGCCAGCATTTTGGAGGTATGAAGATTAAAATGGCTCAATTCAGGAATTAACAACCCTTGCAGCAGAAGATTCAGCTCTTCATTTGCAATCTGCGGCAACGCCCGGCTTACCTCTTCTGTGAGCCGGACAATTTCTTCCACCTGCAGAAACTGGATAAGCCTGAACAGAAATGGCTGTGACACCTTGTTTCGGCGAATATATTCCATCAATTGCTGCCGGTTTTCCTGAATGGCTTCAGGTAAAACCGTCACCATTCCGTCAGGTTGGAAGGCAGAATCTCCGGGCAAAACACCATTCTCGAGGTAATATAGTAACAACTCAAACCTGTGTTGCTTTAAAGGAATAGTAACCAATTCAGGCTTATTTCCGGAACCCCCAAAGACATTTGGGTTTTCTGATCTGAGCAGTTCCGAAAGCTGTTGATACAATCCATCCGCAATTTCTTCCCAAAGTTCTTTGCCGTAAGATACTTTCAGATTGATTTCAATTTTCGGAATATGAACTATTTCGTTGTCGGAGACGTACTCGCCGAAAGCTTTGTCAAAAATGGGCAATAGTCTGCCCTCCCATTCCTGGTGAAGCTCTTTTCGTATGGCAAATGCCTGCTTCTCCGATTGGGTTGAAACCTGCCACTTCTGTCTGAAAATCCGGTGAGATAACTCCATTAAGTATTTACCATTAAATAATTTACTATTTACAATTTGGTCAATCACTGATGATTTAGCCCTTGCAGAATAATTATTCCAACATTCAATTTTTCAAAATACTCGTTTCTAACGTAAAGAAATATTCTTGACAAACGTATTGAGAGACGAACTTCCTGTAGCGGTCACTTTTTTCATGGAATCCAGAGTAGAATTGAGCACAGTAGCATCTTTGATCTTTCCCAAGCTTGCGCTTATCTCGGTCATGGCTTTGAAACCATCTGTACCGACACTTAACTCAGCGCCCGAAGCTGCCACAATCTTTGTGGTTTCGGTGAGGGTATCGGCAAGCACTACTTCCATCTTGCCGGCCATATCCAGGTAATTGGTTTTAATGGCTGCATCTGTGGCTCGTTCCGCCTTGGCTTTGTAGCTATCGACGAGCCCCCTGGCCGTCGCAATTTCATCGACTGCCCTTTTCAGATTGAGGTCAGTAATATCGGCACCAACTTTAACAGCCAACGGATTCGCCGATATGTTCTTGATGATGGCATTGCTTATGCTGCCAAAAGATTCCTTGATGGTGTTGAAATAGTCTTTCTGCTGTGTGTCGAAGCGCTTGTTCCAGTCGCCATCCAACAGATTCTGTATATTCTTTGTTTTAACATCAAGAAGTCCATCGAGATCTTTGGTTTTGAAATCATCCAGTCGCCCTTTGATCTTGATATCTACCGGCTCCAGGATATTCAGTCCCGAATCGATCACATAGTTTGGCCTGAAAGGTTTGATGGCAATATCCGGTTCCAACTGGTCGTTCTTTTCCGCATCGGTTTCCTGGTATGGAAGCATGAAGTCGGCAATAATAGTGTTGTTCTCGTCATAAACCAAAACAAAAGTTCCGCCGCGCATGACGCCTCCGGCATGCTCCAATCCGGGATGTTGGGCAATGTAATTGTTGAATAAAAGCCTGTTCTCTTTGATCTCAATGTCACGCCTTATCAGGATATCCAAATGATCGAGCATGTTAACATTCCTGTTACTGACCAGCGAATCGAACGGGGTGTTGAATTCCGTCTTTGCTGCCACACTTATCTCGCTTTTAAAACTTCCCGACTGTTTCATCGCCTCGCCGAGTTGCGTCTGCCAATTGTCGGTCGCACTGTTCTGGACTGTATAATCCTGGTAAGGGAGCTTCAATTTGGCTGTTGCCCTCTCCACTACCGTGGAAAGCTCACTGTTACGGCTTTCAGCAACCTGGGCAAAAGTGCCCTTGTCGACCGGATCGAGGATCGTCAAATTTCCGAGTACCCTGGATTTCAATCCTGTACTGAACTGTTTCACCTCATCCAGCTGGTTTACAACATCCTGACGCATAAGATTGTGCAACTGATGCAGATGCCCGAAATAGAAGGGAGGTTTGATGATGATCTTCGTTCTGTCCTCACCCAGCATCACCGAGCGCAGATTGATGGGTAGATTGTAGGTGCTGATCTGATCCTCCAGAAACTTGTGAACAGCTACAATATTTTGTCCCAGAAAGCCTTCGATCCTGAAAAAATCAAATTTTCCCAATTGGGTATTCAACGGAGCAGCGGCTCCTCCCTGCGCTCCGTAATTGGTGGCATTGTAAGAGTAATTACAGGTGCCTTTCCCTCTTTTGTGCAGGCTGAAATTCCAAAATTCATAGATTGGATGGGCTGCGTCAATTTTGTAGTAGTAAGGAATAGCGCGCTCTTCCAAAGTGTACTCCTCCGATCTGCCAGGCGTAACGCGGATGGCCTGATTCTGCGTAATACGCCAGAGGTTCACCGGTTTGACCATCTCGATGGGCTTGATGTTTTCCAGAAAATTCACAGATACATTGAAACCTATTCTCCTGGTAATGGAAGGAACCAAAAAGGTTTCCAACTGTGTATTCAACTTGGCGGCAAGAAACTGGGCATGCCTTCTTTTCTCCAGGGTATGACTGGTCAGGTGTGATGGATAAAAGGCAGTCCGATCGTTATCGTTTTCAGCATTTCCATTGAGCGAACCCAAAATCAGGTGTTTCGGGAAAGCATCTTTGTCGGGCGAGCACCAGGTAGTGTCGTCAAAAAGAAGTTCATGAAATTCGTTGTAGGTCTCTGCAATATCCCGCAGGAAATCGTAATAGTACTGAATACCAATCTCATTGGTCGTATAATAATCATTCCAATTTTTCAGGATGGTCAGCCAGGTTGCAGCAGGATCAGCCCCTAAATCCTCCGCCAGGAAAGAGCTGCATGCCGGATAAATTTTGGGGAGTTGTGTGGTTATTTTGCCCTGAATCTGACTGCAAACGCTTCGGTAAATGGAAACCAGCTGGGCATGTGCCTTCACATTGGAATTGATTACGGGACGATCGGTCACGATCTCCTCCATTTGCCCATAGGCCTGGTGAGGCGTCTGAACCAGACTTTTCAGCAAACCGATATATTCCTTGCTAACCAACAGTACCCTTTGGTTGTTGGTCATCTTCTGTCCTGCATTGTTGCAATCGGTACCGGCGCATTGATCGGGATCGAAAATGTAGCTCTCCATAAAGAGCAGCGCCACCATTTGCTCGAGTTTCAGGTCACTTTTAGCGGAGAATTGCTCCAGCGGAAAGGACCTTTTGTCGCCGGCATCCTTTGGAATCAGCTCATAAACCGGTATCATTACCCCGTCGCGGTAAAATGGGGCATAGACTGGGTTTTTATCGTCGTACAACTTGAACTGCGTAAATTGAACATCCGGGCTATAATAGAGCAGATCGCCGTCTGTGGTCACCCCCATTCCTGCACTGACCGTAACCTGATTCCCGGTATAGCTGACTTCCAGTCCGCAAATCAAACCAACACCAAGTAGTTTTGTACGGGTGAGCCGGGTCTGGTCTTCACTGTAACCGGAAACACTGTTCAGCTGGGTGGCAGTAAGCACCTGGTCTTTTTCGAAGTAACTGTATCCGGAAGTTATCTCTTCCAGGCTTTTCAGAATCTGTGTCATAATATTCTATTTTAGCGCGTTACATTACATTTTTTCATTTTCCAGTGAGCCGATGGCGGTATCACCGAGGATAAATTTCGCCTCATTTGTGTCGCAGGCATGCAACAATTCAGAGGGATAGCTGTTTTTGACTTCGAAAAGGGCCTCAATAAAGGCTTTGAGTTTGATCAGCCTGTCGCTGCCCTCCTTGCCACTTTTCAAATAAATCCAGTCGCGATAAGCCTTTTCGAGCAGGGCCATATCCTCCTTCCCGATCCAGCAAACCTTTGGCAGAATATGTGCAGGGGTCTCTTCGCGGATCACCTCCTCCACAAACCTGCGGAAAGGCATATTTTTGAACCTGCCATTTTCAGCCGGTAAGATCACATGAATCCGGTAGGAATAGGGGTCAAAATCGGCGCACGAAGTCTGTGTCGCAGCGGTACAGATGGGCAGGAAAGGATCACCCACCAGTTCTGGCCGCAGCAAAATATTTTCAATCAGGAACATACCTTCGTCACTGAAATTCTCCACGAGATAGCTGATTAAATCTTCCATGGCCTGGTCCCGCTCTGCATCGGTATCGAAATACTCAATCCTCCTGGCAATCACCTCACCCGTGGCATCAATCACATTGAAATAATACCTGTTATCAATGGTTTTTTTAGTCTCGTACCCGGAAGGCTGCATGGCGGCATGGATGGCCATCCTCATCGCATCGCGGGCCAGGGCTTCGGTAAGGTAATGGACGCTTCCGCTGAGGATAATTTTGCCGGTATGGCTGTTCCGTACCCGGAATCTGAACTCATCACCGGGAGTGGTATCTATTTCAGAATAAATGGTGTAGTTGACATCGCTCAGGTTCCTGCGTGCGAAATTTGGAATCGCCAGCAATTTGGCCAACCTTTTCTCGAGACCGGAAACGTTGAGACTGTTCCACAAATTACTGTCCTCAGTCAAACTATAGTTCCAGGCAAGCGCCCTTTCACTGCTGATTGCCGGATAATTGGCCAAAAAATCACATTTGTAACGGGCAATGGCCTCTTCACTGGCTCCCAATGCGGTGTGGACCACATTCGCAAAATCGGTGAACCGCTCGGCGAACCTGGCAATCAGGTGGTCCAGAAAACGGTTACGCCTTTCTGTGTGCAGCGACTGATCTTCCGTTTTGGTTTCGAGCATCGTCAAGATATCATCCCCGGTAGGGCCATAAATATTTTCGAATTCGGCAAAAGAGTCGATAACCCGGTAGAAATAGGTGCGTTCCACTTTGGGATCGTTAGAGAAAAGCTCTTTTAAGTGGCTCAATTGGGCGAAATAGTTGGCCATCAGTTGATCGAAGAAGAGCAGGTAAGCCTTGAGCTGTGCGGCCAATGCCTTTTGTTCGTCAGAAGCAGTGGCCGACAACCCAGACTCACTCAAACCATAGAGGGCAGGAAAATCATTTTGAAAGGAGTAGTATTTACTTGGATTTCTGAAAGTTCCAAGTGGGATCTCAAGGTCATTGGCAGTGCCAGAAGCCGGTTTCCCGACAAAATCGGCATACAATCCTGTAAGTTTTTCAAGGACTTTTTCAGCCTTCGGGTAAACCGGCATGTTCCGTTTGAAAAACTTTAAAAAGTAGTTTGTATCCTCGACAAAATCGATCGGCAATGTTGGTTTTCTACCCGGAAGCACCTCAACCACCCATTTGTTTTCAGGGGGTACTACAGGAACTTCCGGATCTTCGGGGAAAGGCATAAACAAAATATTCCTGACAGCCGCCACCCCTTTGATATCCATAATCAGGTTGATGACATCCGAAAGGTAAATCGTCTGGCGCAGTTCAGCATTTTCAAGCTCAGTCTCATCGATAAAGCCATTTTTAAGGGCCGGACCGTCAAAGATTTCGTCGGCCGAATAGAGGGTTCCATCTCCCTTTTTGTGTTCAAGCATTTCGCTCAGGGAGTAAAAACGAATGGCGGGACAGAGGTAATTTTGTACCCTGAAAAACATCTCCGCTTTTACGGCCGATACGTCCGCATCGCTCTCCAGTTCCAGCTCACAACAAAGATTAAATATTTGATTATCAACTTCTTTATAGCCAACAAAATCTTCGCACAAATTCCTGTTCGCCTGCAACAGACTGAAAACGCTATTTTTAATTTGGTCCTTTTGAGCCTTCGTGGTAATCTTGTCGGTATACTCAATGGTTAAGTCATAAAGGCCGGCTATTTTGATCTCCTCGATACCCTCCAATCCGGGATTGTCGCTGCACAATTCACCTACCACCGTATCTGCGAAATAGGACAGTTCATGAGGAGTTATCCATCCATTCTTAACTCCATCCAGATCTACAAGGATCTTCCTGTAATCATTGATTGTCAATGCCCTATTGGGGAAAATCTGCCTTGCAGTGAAGAATTGTTCCGCCATATTGGCCTCATTCCCCTTTTCGGTAGCCAGAAGGTCTTTCACCGAATAGTTTGAACGGTAACCAAGATCGGTCAGTGAATAGGCAAGCAACTCCAGAATCGTGATACCGGGATCATGGACATTGTAATCTGTCCATATCCTGCTCGAAAGTTGCTGTACATGCCTGAGACCAAGTGCATACAGCTGCTTGTGGTCGACCGGCAACTCCTTTGCGCTCTTCTTCGGTATGATCAATTCTGCTAACATGGCTTAAGTCTTAGTAAATTTCCCGTATAACATGCGTTTGATCCGAAACCAGGATTGTATCGGGCGTTTCGGGTTTAACCTCATCCAGATCGTTTGATTTGCCCGTCAGTT
>CAYHQN010000154.1:0-8905 GCA_964358545.1 uncultured Tangfeifania sp.
CTGTGAGAGGCTTAGGCTGAAATGCCTTTGCCTACTTGACTTTGCAATCCGTGCCAGCGTTACAAATTAGGGGGTGTTCGTAAGAATTGAGAATCTGCAAATAGGAGAAACTTATTTTGCCATTCAACCGGAAACAATTCTTGAATCACCAACATGAGCCGCCCAACCGGGCGGCTGTACTATTTGAATTCTATCTTTTCCGTAGAGACGTCCGGCCGGACGTCTCTACACGACACACCGGAAGCCTGTACAGCCGCCCGGTGGGGCGGCTCGAAAGTCATCCGAATATTCCTAATTACAAATCCGCGCCAGCGGGGGAATAATCAAATACCTCTCAATGTGTCCGTAAAATAGGTTATATTTGATTGGAATTTTAAGTAATAATGTCGAAAAAAAATGAGAATTAAGTTTCTAATCCTTAGTATGTTGATCGTTCAATTCACCTTTGGGCAATCAGGGAATGGAACAGGAAGCAAACTGAGCAGGCAGGATGCCCAGGAATTTCTTGCTCATCACAACCAGGTAAGGGCAGAAGTTGGCGCTCCGGGTTTGGTTTGGAGTAAAGAGCTGGCAGCATATTCTCAGGAGTGGGCTGACCATCTGGCCCAAAATGGTTGCAGGATGGAACATCATAAAAAGCCAAGCCTCAAGGGGGAACCTGTCGGGGAGAATCTGTTTTGGGGAAGTTCTTCCACCTATTATCATCCTATTGATGCTTCAATCTCATGGTACAGCGAGAAGAAGATCTACAGATATGGAAAATTTGGGAAAGGGAACTGGCACGAAATCGGACATTATACCCAGATGATTTGGAAAAATACCAAAGAGGTAGGGGTTGGTGTTTCGGTATGCAGGGATGGAGGGATCATTGTCGTGGCCAACTATTATCCGGCAGGGAATTACATTGATCAATTTCCATATTGACAGACACTTTCACAAGTTTGAAACTGGATCCAAAATGGGAAAGAATTATTTCGGAGGTAGCCTTGCTTTGGGAAAGATTTGGTATTGTGATTAAATTGGTATCTTTGGGTAATGATTATCAAAGACGAAATACTAAAGCAGAAGAGTAGTTTTACCTTGTTGTGCAAGAAACACAATGTGAGGTATTTGTATGCATTCGGTTCTGCAACCACTGGTCAATTTGATAAGCTATCGAGTGATATTGACCTACTCGTTGAGATTGATGATCCTGACCCGATCGAAAGGGGTGAAAAGCTGCTTTCCCTTTGGGATACATTCGAGCAATTCTTTCAAAGACGCGTTGACTTGCTCACTGAATCATCGATACGAAATCCTTATTTAAGAAAGAGTATTGATTCAACCAAAATCCTGATATATGACGGAAAAGGGTCAGAAATATTTGTCTGATATTCTTCATTCAATTGACTTAATTGAAGATTTCACGAAATCAATTTCCAGTTTTAATGAATATGTTATTGACTTAAAGTCGCAAAGCGCCGTCGAACGGCAACTGGGAATAATTGGCGAAGCAGTGAATAAATTCGATGCCCTTCATCCTGAATTGAGTCTTGAAAATGCCCGAAAAATTGTAGGTTTTCGAAACAGATTGATTCATGCCTATGACGCGGTTGATTCATCTATGGTATGGGCAATAATTAAAAAACACCTTGCTCCATTAAAAGAGGAAGCTAAGAAGAAGATCGAAGGTGAAGAATAAATTTTGAGACTTGTGAGAAATCCCAAATCTGGAATCAGAATTTCTCGAAAATCCCCAACCCAAACAACGCAAAATCATACTTAACAGGATCATCCTTATCCATTTGCCGTAAGTTAAAATCCAGCTCTGCAAGGGATTTCGCATCATTTTGTGTTCTTGTCAGCAACCCAAGTTTGCGGGCAACATTTCCTGAATGAAGATCGAGCGGACAAGATAGCTGGCTGGGGGAGATGGATTTCCACAAGCCAAAATCGACACCGCATCCATCGTTCCGTACCATCCACCTCAGAAACATGTTGATTCTTTTGGCCGCTGAACCATTCGCCGGATCCGAGACATGTTTGGTGGTCCTTTCCGGGTACGGCAAAGAGAAAAACAACTCTTTAAACCTGTGAATTGCGGGCTGCGTGGAGGTTTCAGTTACAGATTCAGAAAAAACAGCCTCAAGTCCCCCTTTGAAGAAGTAGATGTTTTTTAGCGCTTTGATGAAATAGACCAGGTCGGTGTGGTTAAAAGTACGGTGGACAAAGCCGGTGAGTTTTTCAAGATCTGAAGCCTGGTGGTTCATCACAAAATCATGGGGCGAATTTCCCATCAAATCCATTAGTTTGAAACTGTTCTGCACGATCATCTTCCTGTTTCCCCAGGCGATGGTGGCTGTGAGAAAACCAGAAATCTCAATGTCCTCTTTCCGATCAAAACAATGCGGGATGGCAATGGGATCAGATTCAATAAATCCGGGATGGTTGTATTGAACGACCTTCTCTTCCAGGAACTCTTTTATTTCTGAAATATTCTTTTCCAAACAGCATCAACTTTATTGGACAAAGATAATGGACTAATTAGAAAGTAAACCCCAGTTTGGTTAATCCGTTCCATACATCTTTGTCCTGCATAAACAGTTTCCAGAGCAGTTGGGAACGGTAATTTTCGATCATCACGACAATTGGCCCCTGATCTATAGCCAGGTAGCGAGCAGGGTACCAGTTTTCTGTTTCGCTGAAAGCATCATAAAAACCAAATGGGCCCCAGAGTTTGTCTCCCAGCTTCTCGTAGAAATAGCGGGCCGCACGCATACTTTCAACAGGGGTATATGGAAATGATGAAAGCGCGGCAGTGGGTGAAATCACACCCTTGTCGTTCGAGGGCATATGCGCGTCATAGCCTTTTAGCGAATAGCTTGCAGTCAGTCCCCAGCTGTCGGAGCCGTATCCCTTGAATTTCTTGGGATTTTCGACACAATAATGATAATCGATCAGTACATGGTTGCGGGTCTCGTCCCAATAGTTTGCATACCGGTCTTTCAGGTTACGGGGATCGAGACCTAAATAAGAATAGTGCGACCAAAATAGCGGACCTCCGTATTCCGGCGCCCCGTTGTGCTTCATTTTCAGGCTATAACCGTATTTGGTCGTTTCTCCGTTGATTTTGCCACTGCGTGCCCAGCACGTGTGGTAGGCATCTGGCGACAACGGGTAAGTTGGTGAACTTGCGCCCAGCACATAAGCGATGAGGCATTCGTTGTATCCTTCGATGGCAAAATTCATTTCCCAGTTATATACCGGCGACCAGTGCCAGTACAAGGCAGGTTTTCCGTTCTGGTACCAACTCCATTCCACTTCACGGCAGAGCTTGTCAATTTTTTCTGCGAGGCTTTTTTCTTTGGGGATATTGGTTTTCAGGTAGTTTTTTGCACAGATTAATCCCTGGACCAGGTAAGCGGTTTCAACAATATCCCCGCCATTGTCTTTGCGTCCGAATGGCTTTATTTTTCCGGTTTCGCCGAACAACCAGTGGGGCCATGCACCATGAAAACGATCCGCTTTTTCGAGGAACCCGGTAATTTTGGCCAGGCGTTCCACCCCTGCATCCCGCGTAATAAAATGGCGTTCAACAGCAACCAGGACGGACATTATGCCGAACCCTGAACCTCCTGTGGTGACCACGTTTTTGTCGTTCTCAGGATAAACATTGTCGGTATGAAACCTCTCCCGGGCCATTCCCGAATTGGGTTCAGCGCCGTCCCAGAAATATTTGAAAGTTTGATACTGAATTAGTGTCAGCAGCGAATCATCAGAAATCCGGGTGTTCTTATCCGATCCCTTTTTCACCTTGGCGCCACTGTTTGCACAGGAGATGACTCCTGTCACCATGATAAGGGCGAATATCGGGTATTTTAATAGTCTGTTCATTGTATTTGATATGTAAATCCTAGTTTGGTTAAACCTGCCTGCACTTCAGGACAAGACATGAAGAGTTTCCACAACAAGCCGGTCCTGTAGTTTTCAATCATTCCGATTTGTGGCCCCTGGTCGATGGCCAGGTAGGATCCGGCAAACCAGACGTCATTCAAACTAAATGCATCGACCATACCATATTGTCCCCAGATTTTATCTCCCATTTTGTAGTAAAAAAAGTTTAAGGCCTGAAGCGATTCCTCAGGAGTAAATGGCATTGAGGAGATGGCAGCCGTTGGTGCGATAACCCCCAAATCATTCGCCGGTGAGCTGGCAGAATACCCGTTCTGAATATCACTTGCCGTGAGTCCCCAGCAAGATTTGCTATATCCAAAATAGTTCTTCGGATTGGCTTTGCAGTATTCATAATTGATCTTCGAATGATTGACTGCTTGTGTTTGGTAGTTGGCATAAGCATCCGACAATCCTTTGGGATTTAATCCGAGAAATGAATATTGTTCGAAAAACAGGGGCCCACCATATGCTTCTCCAAGAGGTAACAGATATCCATAATAACTGCTGTTATTTTTGATGGCCCCATTCCGGGCGAACCCATTGTCGTACACCGCTTTTGTGATGGAATGGGTATTCGACGAAGCTGCCAGGACATAGGTAATCAAACATTCATTCCATCCCTGAATGGGCATGTTCATCATCCAGTTTTTTGTCGGGCTCCAATGCCAATAGAGCTTATTGCTCCCGTCGCGGGTAAAAAAATCCCATTCAACGGAATCCCAAAGGGCGGTAATATCCTTTCGCAAAGTGGTTTCATCGGTCGCAGGCCCGTTGAAATACTGGCGAACTGTCAGTAACCCCATTATGAGGTAGGAGGTCTCCACCAGGTCGGCGCCATCGTCGTTGGCAGAGAAGGGAACGGTAATTCCGGTGGCCCCGTTTAACCAGTGAGGATAGGCCCCGTGGTACCTTTGCGCCTTGTTCTTCAAAAAATCGACAGTCTTTTGCATTCGTGCCAAACCCTCCTCTTTGGTAATAAATTTTCGCTGGATAGCGACAGGCAGCGCCATGATCCCAAACCCTGTCCCTCCGGTAGTAACGACATCTCCTGAACTGTTCCGTTCACGTGCCATGCCTGAAACCGAATGTCCAAACTCCCAGAAATACCTGAAAGTCTGCTTCTGGACAAGTGTTAAAAGGGAATCCGTCGAAATAGCAGGGAATTTATCGGTCGAATCGATGGTTGTCAAAAACTCAACAGCCAAAGGTGATACCAGGGAGTTGCCTGTATTTGATTTTAATGCGTACGTGACAGCAAGTTTGTACCCGGAGATAAAATTTAGCGGGACAGTGGGCTTAATGATCAGGGTACTATCGGCATTTTCATAGGCGATATCCAACTGTGCCGGAGTGGATTTTTTGTCGGTCAGTGTTATGGCGCCGGTAACGGAAGCGTGCAGGACAGGGGCAGTGAACGAAATTTTTATTACCGGAACCGTATTGATCCCTTTGTAGCTAAATCCCGAAAATGCCCCATTCACTTTGAGCGAATTATAGTTGAACAAAACATTGGCAGGAACAATGGCATTGTTTCCCTCCTTCCGGCAGTTGAACAGCATAACTGAAAGCAATATGCAAGCAGCTATTTTAAGCCCTTTAATATGCTTGCCGCAGAATAGGTGAAATCTGCTGTTGTATGAATATTTCGTTCCCGGGTATCGCATGGAAGCAGTGAGGATCAATTCAGTTAAAAGGCTGCCCGGTTTACCCAGGCAGCCTATCATCCTGTAAAAGTTATCCAACTAAATTAATGTTTGTTTATGAACCGATTGGGACAACCCTCAATAAGTATCACTTCTCGGCATTGTAAATCGTTTTGATTTCAGCTTGTGTAAGCGCTTTGTTGAAGATGCGTAATTCATCCATCAGGCTCAGGTCGGACAGATGGTTCCATTCGGTAAAGCGCGGCGCTCCCGACATGATGGACAGGATATCACAGCCACTCCAGTTGATAGCAGTCAATGCAGATTCACGCGCTACTTCACCATTGATATAGATGGTGCTCTTTGCCCCTGAGACTGTAAATGCAAGATGTACCCAGGTTCCCGTGGTGGGGTCGACAAGACCTCCATCGTTCCAGCTCTCACCGGTCCCGGTTCCAACGTTTACTTTGAACTGCTGTGAAGTGGCGCTACCTTCCCTGAAAAACCTGAACCCATTTGTCCGTAAGTTCTGAACAGCCGGATAGCCTGAGTTTGTTTTGTCTTCAGGTCCAATTGTTAAAACACCGGCCCTATCGGGATTTGCATTTACCTTCATCCAGAAAACAGCGCTTACTTCGGAGGTTTTCACAAGATTGGTTGTGGGGAATGTCAGATAGGATCCTGCTGCTCCTGCATAGGCTTTACCTTTTTTCCCGTCGGCGAAAGTGGGTGACCCAACTTTAGTTGCTGCGGTATTGGAGTTCAGCTCTTTGAAGTTGCCTTCGAAAGGCATGTAGAGTACTTCTCCGCTGTATTTTGCCACATAGGGGGAATCATACTGAATGATGTTCTGTATCTCCGTTGAAGTGAGGGCCTTGTTAAAGATCCGCATCTCGTCGTAATAGCTGTTGTCCGCTTTATGGCCCCAGTAGGCAAAGTTTGGTTGCCCTGATGCAATGGACATCAAATCACATCCGGTCCAGTCGATGGTGCCTGAGGGTACCGTTGTTGTGGCTACACCATTTATGTAGACAATGCAGGATGACTGGGATACGGTAAATGCCAGGTGTACCCAATCATTGGCCGGAGCGTTGATAACCCCTCCATCATTCCAGACTTCTCCGGAACCAACGCCTACATTTAATTTGAAACGCTGGGAGGTCGAACTACCTTCGCGGAAGAACCTTAGGCCCTTTGTGCGGTCTTCACCTGAAGGGCTGATGGAGATAATTCCTGACCTGTCGGGCGACGCATTTAATTTGTACCAGAAAGCTGCGGTGAATTCGCTGTTTTTCAATCCGGCGACCGGGAATGTCAGGTACGAATCTGTTGCACCTGCATAGGCATTCAATCCTTTAAGGCTCTTTCCTGCAAAACCGGGAGTTCCAACAACAGTGGCAGCCTTGAAACTGATCTTCTCCACATAATCGCCGTCAAATGGCATGTAGAAAATCTCTCCGGGGAATACGGCGACGTAAGGAGGCTTTTTCTCAAATTTTACCACACCATTTGTGACTTTGCCCTGAAGGTCGGTAGCTTTAATGGTCAATGTATGTAAGCCTGTAGATACTTTGTTGTATGAGTACTCCTTAACGGCACGACGATAATCTTTAAATGTTGAATAACTGGTAAGTTCTGTACCATCCATTAAAACTGAAATGGATTTTAATTCAATATCGTCGGTAACTTCAAATTGGATATTGATGGTAGCGAGAAGTTCAGGGACTTCAATTTTTACCCCTTCGGTTGGGTACTTGATGGTTACTACCGGAGCCGATGCATCAGCTCCCGGTTCAATCCTGGTTAAAGGGTCGATGCCTTTGTTGCAGGAATAGGCCACAACCAGGAAGAACATTGCGGTTGCTATGTATTTAAATATTTTCATTTTTTTTCTTTTTAGATTGATCAATACCATTATTTAGCAGTCTTTAAAGCAGGCAATAAATCGACCTGATTTTGCGGATAGGGCAGGAAAGCCTTATCTGTGGTGAAGCTTCTTCCATCGTAGCTTAACTCGGAATTTTTTCCAAGCCTTACCATGTCATAGAACCTCGTGCCCCATTCCATGGCCAGTTCCGCAAACTTCTCGTCCATTACTTTTGTAAGGTCTACGGCAGTGAGTGCAGGCATACCGGCCCTTGCCCTGACCATGTTTACTGCCTGCAGTGCGGTCAAAGATGAGCCGGTAGCTCCCTGGGTCAGTGCTTCGGCATGCATCAGCAGGATCTCCGCATAGCGGATACAGGTGAAATTCTTATTGGTCCCATAGTCGGTGCGTCCGGGGGTAAGTTCAACAGATGGCAGGTACTGTTTGCCACTGGCAAACAAGGCACGTGCATAGTTGTTGATAACGTCTCCCGATCTGGTTGTATTTGAAACCCACGCCGGCAAGGTTGCATATTTGGCATCCTTCTTAATTTCAGTAATACCACGGTTGGTGAAAAGTACACTGGTTTCCAAGCGAACCGATTCACCCCTGTCGAGCATAAACTTGATGTATTTCATGCTGGGTTCCCAGAATCCCCATCCATCGCCAGCTCCTGCTATTTTGGGCGTCCATCCCGATGGCCCGAAGAAAGCAAACAGATAACTCTTGTTGTCGCCGGCGCCCAATCCAAAATCTGAATACTGCAATTCAAGGATATTTTCTTTGTTCAGCTTTCCTTTTGTTTTAAATAGCGCGTAAAAATCGGGTTCAAGTGAGAATTTTCCGGAGCCGATGATCTGTGAAGTTGCATCAGCTACTCCCTGGTAGTTTTTCAACTCGAGGTTGGCCAAAGCCTTTAATGCAAGAGCGGTATATTTGGTGACCCCACCACGGATATCGCTGCGTTCATTTGGATTTAGACCTTGTAACATCGGAATAGCCTCATCCATTTGGGTTGAAATGTGCTTCATTACCTCATCTTTGGTGACAGGTTTTGAAACCAGCAATTCTGAAGGATCGGACGTTAAAGGAATATAAACATTACCCCATACCCGTGAAAGGTTGAGAAGATACCAGGCCCGGATGGTCTTGGCTTCGGCTGCATACTGGTCTGCCAAAGCCTTGTTGGTTGAGAATTCTTTGTATTTCGCTATTTGTTCAACGGTAGAGTTGGCCACAAAAATATCTGCATAATAGTTCTGCCACAACGAGTTGTACATCCAGTAATCTTTGTTGTAATTGTATTTATCTGTTTCGGCGAAATCCTGCTGGTCGCCTAGCCCACCGGCATTCACATCGTCACCACGGACAGCGATCAGGGGAAAATCTTCCCATTGTGTTCCATAGAACTCTGAATACAAACCTAGTAGTGGCAGATTCATGTTCTCTGATTTGGTGTAAT
>CAYHQN010000155.1:0-8879 GCA_964358545.1 uncultured Tangfeifania sp.
TAGCCATATAACAAAATAAACCGTCTCTTTTTTCAATTTGGTAAAGTAGAACTAAAGTGAATTAGAGTGACAAAAGTGCCTAAAGTACTTCGCATTTGGCAATCATTGATACAAAAATTAGTTACTTTGAGTTTGTAAATAAAATTTCTCCATCCAGCGATATGTGTAATCCCTGTCTTAGTCGTCTTAATCTACAAAAGGGTTAATGCGACGTTTTTTTTATACACTAAGGTTAAAAAATGAGTTTTAATAATTCCGAGTTTGACGTATTGTTGCCCGGATATTTGTCGGGAGACTTGTCTGATGAAAACCGGGTTAAAATGGATCAATGGAGAGCGGCTTCACCTGAAAATGAGGCACACTTTCAAAATTCATTAAAAGCCTGGGAGTCCATCTATCTTTTACATGAGATGGAGCATTTCAACTCTTTCGAAGCATTGAATAAAGTCCATACCAGATTAAACCACACCGATTCTTCTCAATGGCTGAATATCATAAAGCTTGTTGCAGCGATCTTCCTGCTCCCGCTTTTGTGTTATTCAGGTTACGTTACTTTTCAAAATTTCTCTTTAAAAAAGATGATGACGGAGCATGTAGTCATGCAAACAATCACTTCCCGTCAGGGTATGGTTTCTCATTTTTTGCTTGCTGACGGAACAAAAGTATGGTTGAATTCGGGATCTGAATTGCAGTTTCCAACCCGTTTTGCAGGAGATTTCAGGGAGGTCAAACTCAAAGGTGAAGCCTATTTTGAGGTGATGAAAAATAGAAATCAACCTTTCAGGGTGAATGCAAGCGAGCTCAATGTTGAAGTTTTGGGTACCTCATTCGATGTTGTCAATTACAAGGAGGAGAAACGAGCAGAAGTAATTCTTGTAGAGGGGAAAGTTAGTTTAGTGGCAAAAGAAGGAGATAAAGTAACAGGTGGGGGCACCTTACTTCCGGGACAGCGTGGTGTTTATTGTGTAGAAACAAGGAAAATGCTTACTGAAGAGGTAAGTGTAGATAAATATATTGCATGGCGCGATGGTAATCTGATTTTCAGGGATGATAAAATGGAAGAGGTCGTGAAACGATTGAGCAGATGGTTCAATGTTGAGATATTTATCAATGATCCTGAAATCAAAAGTTACATCTATAAAGCAACATTTAGAAACGAGAATCTGTTACAGGTCTTGAAACTGTTAAAAATATCAGCTCCGATTGATTATAGGATTACTGAACGCAAAGTCTTGAAAAATGGGGAATTTACGAAACAGAAGGTTTACCTTATGAAGAAGAAAGTTTAAAAAAATACCGGGGAGGATGTTTAGAGACATCAGCCCCGGCATAACATCCGGAACTCTTTTTGGTCGAAAGAGTACCGGCATCATTAGTATTAACTAAAAACATTTCAAATTTATGAAAAAAATGTTCCGTTTAACGCGGAGGTGTCAAAAAAATGACCATCTCCGAAAAATCTGGATGACTATGAAACTAACAGTAGTTTTATTCTTCCTTGCTATCTCCCAAATGATGGCATCTGAGGCGTACTCCCAGGTTACCAAAGTATCCCTGCACATGAAGGATGCCGCGGTGAAGGAGGTGCTGAACAAGATTGAGGATAAAAGCGAATTTGTCTTTTTGTACAATAGCAAACTGGTTAATGTTGACCGAAAAGTTTCAATTGATTATGAAAATCAAAAGATAGCAGAGATTCTGAACGATCTGTTTAGAGAAACTGATGTAGTTTTTACTGTTGTAGACCGGCAAATTGTTCTGACCAACGTCGCCGATCAAGCTAGTTTTATGGCGTTAAGCAGCCAAAAAGAGAAAACAATTTCCGGGAAAGTCACCGACTCATCAGGTGCAACACTCCCAGGTGTTTCTGTTGTTGTAAAAGGTACTACCCTTGGAGTTATCACAGATGCTGACGGCTTCTATTCCCTTTCCAATATTCCTGATAATGCAACCTTGCAATTTTCATTTGTGGGGATGAAAAACCAGGAGATACAGGTGGGAAATAAAACCAAGTTTAACATCACATTATATCCTTCCATAGAGAGTTTAGAAGAAGTGGTGGTGGTAGGTTACGGTACGCAGAAGAAAGTTAATCTTACCGGATCTGTACAAAATGTCAGAAGTGAAGACTTGGCAAAGAGAAGTGCATCAAATACCTCAGTTGCATTGCAAGGATTGGCGCCGGGTGTTTCCGTTGTTACGTCATCCGGTAGACCGGGTTATGACGGTGCATCAATTAAAATTCGTGGTACAGGATCCTTGAACTCATCTACAGCTCCTTTGGTGTTGATTGATGGAGTTGAAGGATATATGAACTTCATTGATATGAATACCATTGAATCTATTTCTGTCTTAAAAGATGCTGCATCAGCTTCTATTTATGGGTCACGTGCATCAAATGGGGTTATCCTGGTTACTACAAAACGATCTAAAGGTGATGGATTAAAGGTATCCTATAATGGTTATGTTGGTTTCAATACTCCGACAGCTCTTCCTGATCCCGTTAATGCCATTGAGTACATGGAGGCAATTAATTTAGCCAACGCCAACGCAGGAGCAAATCAGACGTATTCAAATGATCTGATTAATCAGTATAAAACCTTGGGTGCAGATAACCAGAACCGCTACGAAACAAACTGGAGAAAAGCGGTTATTAAAAATACGGCTCTTACCCATAATAATTCTGTAAGTCTTACAGGAGGGTCTAAGGATGTAAGTATTTTTGCCAATGCAGCCTATTACTTCCAGGATGGTAATATCGCAAATAATAACTATGATCGTATGACCTTGCGATTGAATACGGATGCTCGTATTAACAATTGGATGAAAGTGGGCGCTAATGTGAATATTCGCCAGTCAAAATCGATAAGTCCGGCTCTGGATACTCCAGAATCCATTATAAATAAAGCAACGACATTTGTGCCTATTTTCTCGGGTTTGAATAGTGACGGAACTTGGGGATACGGACAAAATGGTGATAACCCTATTGCTTCAGCTGAGACCGGAGGCTTGAATACCGCGAGGAGTCCGGAGCTTGCACTGAAAGGTTTTGTTATGATTAATCCGTTCAAGGGATTTGATATGACCGCAAGTTATAGCTCTTCCAGACTGGAAACCAAGTCAGACTACTTCATTAAACCTTATGATACGTATGAATACGGTGTTTATAAAACTTCCTATCCTGCATCCGGGACTTCCAAGTATGAAGGATGGAGCCAGAGTCTGTCTAATGAGTTTAATGTGCAGGCATCCTACGAAAAGCAATTAACGAGTCACTATTTTAAAGCGCTGGGTGGTATGCAGACATCCGAAAAGAGTGGTCGGGCTTTTTCTGCCACACGAACCGGATTTGATTTCTCTGGATTCGAAGATCTTAACAATGGAAATATTACTACGGCTTCAAATAGTGGTTCTCACTGGAATTGGACAATGCTTTCTTACTATTCACGCATAAACTACAATTTTAAAGACCGTTATTTACTGGAATTGAATGGTCGCTTGGATGCCTCTTCCCGCTTTATGGCTGATCAACGTTGGGGATTCTTTCCTTCCGCTTCTGTGGGATGGAGAGCATCAGAAGAAGCTTTCTTTAAACCGCTTAAAAACATGGTTAATAACTTGAAGTTTAGAGGATCATACGGTACGTTGGGTAATCAGGATATAAATGATTATTACCCTTATGCATCCTCCATTTCTACAGGTTACGGGTATTGGTTTGATGAGATATTAGGTTCCGGAACAACACAAACCCAGGTGGCTAACCAAAAGATTTCATGGGAGAGATCTACTCAGCTGAACGCGGGTATGGATGTCGATTTTTTGAACTCCAAATTAAGCGCAACTTTTGATTATTATGTTCGCAACATTAGTCATATGTTGCAACAATTCCCGATTCCTTTGTATGTAGGTCTTTCTTCCCCATGGGAAAATGCAGGTTCTATGCGTAATAACGGTTGGGATCTTACTTTAACCTGGCGGGATAAGATTGGCGATGTAAGTTACAGGCTTACGGGAAATCTCTCTGACGTAAAGAATACGGTTACAAATCTTTACGGGAAACAATATGTAGGGACACAAATTACCCGCGAAGGGGATCCGTTAGGATCCTGGTATGGTTATTTATCTGACGGCTACTTCCAAACCCAGGCCGATATCGATGCTTCCCCCGTTTACGGAACAAAGACGAATGTGAAACCTGGTTATATCAAATATAAAGATATAAGTGGTCCGGCGGGTAAACCAGATGGCGTAATTAATGACTACGACCGTACAATCTTAGGAAATCCTACTCCACGTTATGAATTTGGTTTGAATATGAGTGCAGAATGGAAGGGATTCGATTTTACTGTATTTTTTCAGGGAGTAGGAAAGAAAGAAATTTACTATACTGGTTATGGAGCTCGACCTTTCTATATAGGCAGATCGATTATGCGTAATCAACTGGATAGCTGGACACCAGAAAATAAAGATGCAGCATTCCCGTTACTACTCATCGATGGTTCTGGGAGCAATGCCAACAACATTATATCAGACTTTTGGGTAAAGAGCGGAGCCTATATGCGTTTAAAAAACGTGGTAATTGGATATACTTTGCCAAAGAACTTGTTGCAAAAGGTAAAGATTGATCATGTCCGTTTCTATGTAAACGGTCAGAATCTGTTCACAGTTTCCAATGCATATAAAGGATATGACCCTGAAGCCTCGGTAAGTAGCGGTAGCTTCTATCCTTTGATGCAGACTTTTACTTTTGGTGTAGATGTTCGTTTTTAAAAAAATAAGACAAAATGGAAAAGATATTATTAAATATTTCATTACTGGTGGCGATGTGCGTTTTTGGTACATCTTGTTCGGATTTTTTAGATAAAACCCCAACCAACTATTCTTCTGTGGGCTTCTATCAGTCTGAGGCTGCAGTAAAAACAGGGGTATCAGGTATTTACAATTCGCTTTATATTAATATTGGCTATTTGTGCCCCTTCAATGTATACATGGAGCATTATACCGGAATGGCTATGGAACGAGCCGAAAACAGTACCATTGGCGCCGGAGGTTCATTGAATGCGGATAACGCCGCTGTTCAATCCTGGTGGACCGGTCTTTATGTGATTGTTGCACGGGCAAATTCAGTTATTTACGGGGCTTCCCCTTATATGCAATCACTGGGTGGCAGCTCAAAGCAATATATTGCTGAAGCAAAAGTATTGCGGGCGTATGCCTATTATAATCTTATAGCTACCTATGGGGATGTTCCTTTCTTTAAAGAACCTGTAACAGTAGATCAGTACAAAGATGCACGGACTTCTAAAGTGACAGTTCTTGACTTTATTCTGACACAGATGGATGAAGCTGTAGCCGATCTTCCATGGATCGCTACGGAAAGAGGCCGTGTGGATAAGGCTGTTGCGTATGGAATGAAAGCACGTGCTGCTTTGTTAGGAGGTAGCCTTGATTACGGGGGAAAAGCTCAGAATTATTTTACAGTAGCTGCTAATGCTGCAAAATCTGTTATCGGACAACGAGCATTGGCTGCAAATTATGATGGGTTATTTACTAAAACCGGACAGACAAAAGCGGATGTTCGTAATGAAACGCTTTTCGAATTGATGTATTCGGACCAGGGAACGAAACTATTCCATGTGATTGGTTTTGGCCAGGTTTCCAGAAATTATGGACAAACAGGTCGTCATCCGTCTGCTTTATTGGCTGATACGTATGAATGTACTGATGGAAAGCGTATTGATGAATCGCCTTTATACAATCCAAAGAATCCAGGTGCAAACAGAGACTCCCGTTTCAAAGCAACACTTTGGATGCATGGCGATACTGTTCAGGGAAATACCAAAGGAACGGATGCTGGACGCATTAAGTTTGTCCTTGATGCATTCAACCCTACAACTATGTTTTACAATTTTTCTACCGGGGTATGGTATTCAGGGACCAATGCAGATATCAATAGCGGTGCTGCATGGACCAGCTTTGCCAATGCCGGAGTAGGTTATATGTGGAAAAAGTTTAGTAATGAACCAAATGAGTCAATCAGTGCTTCTACCTGTAATGTTCCGTTGATGCGTTATGCGGAAGTTCTACTGACTTACGCAGAGGCTAAAATTGAGTTGAATTCTCTGGATCAAACTGTATATGATGCCATCAATCTGGTACGTAATCGTGCAAAAATGCCTAATGTGTCTACAGACAGAATGGGTAATCAGGAGAAAATGCGTCAGTTGGTTCGCCGGGAACGCAAAGTGGAATTGGCTCTGGAAGGGTTACATTTTGTTGATATGCGCAGATGGAAAATCGGAGACATTGAAAATGACAGTCCAAGTTATGGCTATCCTGTAGCTCTGACCAAAGATGCTAAAGGATACATTACTTCAGGCGGATACGCTGATGCAACACCAGATATGGTTCCAAATTTCAAGAAATCGGTACGTCATGACATGAACGATATAGCCAATTACGATGCCTATAAATCTAAACTGAAAGTAAGAGACGCAAATAGGAAGTGGGAAGATAAGTTCAATCTATTCCCCATTCCAACGGTAGAAAGAGACCGGAACCCTAATCTGACTAAGAATGAGGGGTATTAATCATTCCAATAATTACGACAGAATCGGATGTGATCCTAAATCCGATTCTGTCGTGTTTTGTTTACCCTGCAAAGCGAATAACGTAACGGTGTAAGCTCTTCGTTATGGGGATTGTAGTCGTTAGAGTGTAATTCATTTATAAACAAAGAAGTAATCCCATGAACCGGAAAAATTTCATCGAATTAATTGTTGGAGGAGCTGTTATGCCGGCGCCATTATTCAGTTTTACCTCCTTTGCACAGACAGAAAAGAGGGAAGAAAGAATACAGAAAGGTAAAGATATATTGCGGTCAGATCTTGTTATTATCGGCGGCGGACTGGGTGGATGTGCTGCTGCACTCGCAGCTTTGCGCAATAACCTGAATGTGATTATGACAGAAGAAACCGACTGGATAGGTGGGCAGCTTACACAACAGGGAGTTCCACCCGACGAAAATCCTTGGATTGAGACATCCGGGGGTACACAGCTTTACCATAACTTCCGGACAGCTATCCGCAATTATTACATCAACCATTATCCACTGACCGAAGCAGCTGCAGCAAGCAAATATCTGAATCCTGGTAGTGGTTCCGTATCCAGATTGTGCCACGAACCCCGCGTTGCGCTTGCCGTTTTGTACGAAATGCTTGCTCCCTTTATCAGTTCCGGGAAGTTGATCCTGCTACCGGAGTGTAAAGTGATGTCGGCTGAGATGACAGGGAACCGGGTTTCGACACTAAAAGCGATCAGTCTTCGATCTGGCAGTGAGCTCTTTCTTATTGCCCCCTATTTTGTAGATGCCACAGAGCTTGGCGATCTGCTTCCGTTGACAGGAACAGCGTTTGTCACAGGTACTGAATCCCGGAAAGAGACTGACGAACTACATGCTCCGGAAAAGGCAGATCCGGAAAACAACCAAGCCTTTACCGTCTGTTTTGCAGTGGATTATCTCCAGGGAGAAGATCATACGATTGAAAAGCCGCATGAATATGATTTCTGGCATAATTTCGAACCCCGGATGGATCCACCGTGGTCGGGCAAACTGCTCAGTCTTTTTTACTCCAATCCGTCATCTTTGGCGCCGAAAGCCCTTGGATTTCACCCTGAAGGTATTAGCACTGCTCCATTGTTAAACCTCTGGGATTACCGCCGCATCATCAGTAAAAATAATTTCAAACCAGGAGTCTATTCCGGAGACATTACCATCATCAACTGGCCCCAGAACGATTATGTCAATGGTAATCTGATCGGAGTAAGTGATAAAGAGTTCAGAAAACATATTACACATGCTAAACAACTCAACCTCTCTCTCTTGTACTGGCTCCAGACAGAAGTACCGCGTCCTGACGGAGGACAGGGATGGCCGGGGATACGCCTTCGTAAGGATGTTCTGGGCACGGAGGATGGAATGGCAAAATATCCTTATATCCGCGAGTCGCGACGAATAAAAGCGCTCTTTACTATAAAGGAAGAACATGTAGGTAAAGAGAACAGACTGTTGGTCGCAGGCCTCGAAGAGGGCAAAACCGCAGCAGCTTTTTCTGACAGTGTTGGGATTGGTTATTACGCCATCGACTTGCATCCGGGAAGCAATGGAAGCAACAGTGTTGACCTGCCATCGCTTCCGTTTCAGATACCGCTGGGTGCACTCATACCGCAACAGACAGAGAACTTGCTTCCGGCTTGTAAAAATATTGGTACAACCCATATTACCAATGGCTGTTACCGCCTTCACCCCGTTGAATGGAACATTGGTGAATCAGTGGGGATGCTGGTTTGTTTTTCGCTACAGAAGAACGTTGTTCCGCGCGAAGTCCGCGAGAAACCTGAATTGTTGAACGAATTCCAAAAATTGATTCGCTCACAGGGAATCGAAACACATTGGCATTTATAAAAATCTTAATAACTGAGTCCAGACCGAAAACCATACAAAGCATTTGATTCCAGCAAGTAAATGTTCGAGTGTGCTTGTTCCCATTGTATTTCTGGACAATACCGTCAAATACCCTACGTGGTAAAAACTCAGTGATCTGAGCAAAAACATATTTCCCTTGGTATATTTTTAGTAGAATTTGCACCAAATGAAATACTTCTGAAGTCTTCACGCAAGAAAATTACCTACAAATAACTGATTATCAAAAATTTCAAAGAATTTTTTTAAAATTAAACGAGACACTAGTGATAAAAAAGTATGAATATGGACTATAACGAATTAGCAGCTCTGTACAAAAATGAGCTATTGAACAATGTTTTGCCTCCTGTTTTCCTCGTTACGCCACCCAAACGCACCTCAACTTGGGGAGAATGGC
>CAYHQN010000156.1:0-8686 GCA_964358545.1 uncultured Tangfeifania sp.
CACTCGCTTCTCAATCAGTTGAGAAAAATCGGGTTGTCGGACGGGACTCAATATTAAGTATGTAAATAAAAGTAGGGGGTAAAGCTTCCTGACTTGTTACACTATTCTGATAATAAATTACATCATTCACACATTGGGGGTTTTGTTTGTATCTCTGTGTTGATGTTACTGAAAATCAGGAAGTACTGGTTTTCTTTGAATTATTTGTGTTTTTTTGTCGGAATAATATAAAGCGGGATGGTTGTGTGTTTTAGCACTTCTCCTGTAACGCTTCCCATGACAATACTTTCCAACCATTTGTGGCTGTGAGAGCCCATCACAATGAGATCTGCATGTATCTTTTTAGCTGTCTTCAGGATAGTCTCCGCTACATCACCCTCCTCCGCATCAATGTGAATGGCTGAATCGCCAAGGTGATTTCTCGATTTTGCCAAAAAATTCAGAGAAGCAGATTTCAACACTTCCATGGTATTCAGTTGCAAAGGATCGTTGTTGAGATAGCCCGAAAACCCCATAATAGGGGAGTAGTCGGACGATGAATAAAAGACCGGATCTGATATGACATGAAGCAGCGTTACTTCTGCGCCCATTGACTTGGCCAATTCATAACCAACTTCCGCTACCTTTTGTGCCGTTGGATCGTAATCCAGTGCGATAAGTACTTTTTTCATTTGAAAATATTTGTTTTTAGAAAATCAGTCATTAGCAGAAAAACCATTCATTATTCATTGTTTTTTGGGAAAACCCGCTCCAATAAATTGGAACGAGTTTTATATATAAATCGGTCAGAAAAAAAACCGAACAATATTATCTTCTCCAATAGCCTGATTGCCAGCGAAGTCCCTGAGGTGTTGATTGCCAACTGCCCGTTACATAAGTGCGGTTGCGGCTTGGTCTCTGCCAATGGCCATTTTGCCTTACATATACCTGACTTCGACGATTGTAAACCCAATCACCATCAATCCAGATATAAAGATTGCTTGGACGCTCTGGTCTGGCAAATTCTACGTAGGTAGGTTCTGAAGAAACATAACCTTGTGTGGTGCAGGAACCCAATGTCAGCAACACTATTGCCAAACTGCCCACAAAAAATATTTTTTTCATTGTACTGGTATTATTTTGTGAATGATTTTTCACCTTGTAAAGTTGATTCATTCCTTATCTGAAAGCGTTACACAATTACGGTTAAGAGTTATATGATTCACACTTTTTCAACGAACTGTGTCATTTTTTTGAGATTTCAAACACGCCATTCTTTCCTTTGATGTGTGAATCATGTAAATTTTACCTAAAACAATGTAACACAATCCGATCCTGAACTTTTCATCTTTGACTTAAATTATGCAGTCCCCTGATGTTTAACAGAATGAGGAACAAATACACCTTTTCGAAAGGTGTCGATGAATATTTTAGCGGTATTCATAAGGCCTATCTATTTACTGCCCTTTTCTTTAAAGAAGCTTTTAGAAGGCCTTTTCACCTGCGGGAAGTAATCAATCAATGTTTCGAGGTGGGCTTAAAATCACTGGCATTAATTTCCCTGACAGGTTTCATTGTCGGCATTGTTTTTACCAAGCAATCGCGCCCCTCATTGGAAGATTTTGGGGCAACCTCATGGCTCCCTTCTTTAATAGGTATTGCAATAATCAAAGCTCTGGGCCCGTTGGTTACTGCACTCATTTGTGCCGGCAAAGTCGGATCAAGCATTGGAGCAGAACTCGGTTCCATGAGGGTGACAGAACAAATTGATGCCATGGAGGTTTCCGCCATTAATCCCTTTAAATATTTGGTAGTTACGCGTGTTATAGCCACCACTTTGACCATTCCTGTACTTGCGTTGTATTGCAGTTTCGTGGCATTGTATGGTTCCTACCTGAATGTACATGCCGAAGAAACCAGCAGCATGATCAGTTTCTACCAAAGTGCATTTAAAACCATCAGCTTTCTTGATATCACCACATCTGTGGTCAAAACCATAGTTTACGGTTTTACAATTGGCATTGTGGGATGTTACAAAGGCTATCATGCCACTCAGGGAACGCGTGGTGTAGGCAAAGCTGCAAATCAGGCGGTTGTGCTTGCTATGTTCCTGATATTTATTGAAGAGGTAATTATTGTTCAGATTTCCAATTGGATGAGATAATATTTGCAATGAAAAAATTAAAGCAGCATAGTATTGACAAGGAAGATTCAGTTATTTCAATCAGCGGATTATTCAAATCGTTTGGTGACCTGGAGGTCTTAAAGGGAATCAATTTTACGCTTTACAAAGGTGAAAATGTTGCTGTTTTAGGCAAATCCGGGACCGGTAAATCTGTCTTAATAAAAATAATAGTAGGCTTGCTTAAGCCGGATAGGGGAGAGGTAGTTGTGCTAGGACAACATGTCGATCAATTAGAAAGTAAGGAACTGAATGCATTGCGGATACGCATTGGATTCTCTTTTCAAAACAGTGCACTGTACGACAGCATGAATGTTTACCAGAATTTGGCTTTCCCATTGACCATGAACAAAAAGCATCTCAGCAAAAAGGAGGTAGATGATGCAGTTCAAGAAGTATTAGAGGCTGTTGGTCTTCAAGAAAAGCTAAAACAAATGCCTTCAGATCTTTCCGGCGGACAGCGCAAAAGAATTGGCATTGCCCGAACGCTGATACTTAAACCTGAGATTATGCTGTACGACGAACCAACATCAGGTCTTGATCCAATTACAAGCGCCGAAATCATTGAACTGATCAATGAAGTTCAGCAAAAATACAACACCAGTTCTGTTATTATTACGCATGATCTAACCTGCGCAAAAAATTCAGCAAACCGTATTGCCATGCTGCTTGAAGGTGAATTTTTAAAAGTCGGAACCTTCGACGAGGTATTTGATACGAATGATGAACAGGTAAAAGCTTTTTTCGATTACAATTTTATACAATAAACCATGAATGAATCACCTAATAAACATGCAGTTATAGTGGGTCTCTTTATTTTTATAGGATTAGCTTTTCTTTTAGCCGGAATTCTTATCGTTGGAGACCTCAGGGAAACCTTTAGCCGAAAAATGCTGGTATATTCTCTCTTTGATGATGTGGGAGGATTGCAAGGGGGTAATAACGTCTGGTTGTCAGGGGTAAAAATAGGAACTGTAAGCAATCTTAATTTTTTTGGGAAATCTCAGGTAGAAGTCACCATGAATATTGAGAAAAAAGCACAGAAGTATATACCGAAAGACGCCATGGTCAAGATAAGCAGCGATGGATTGATAGGAAATAAAATACTGGTTATTTATGGTGGTTCCGAAAAATTGCCACCTGTGCAGGATGGAGATACCTTGGCAGTGGAAAAGACTTTTACTTCGGAGGATATGATTAAGACCCTGCAGGAAAACAATTCCAACCTGCTTGCCATTACTTCCGATTTCAAAACCCTCAGTCATAAGTTGGTATCCGGAGAAGGAACTATTGGGAAACTATTGAACGACAGTTCTATCTATGTAAACATCAATTCTGCCACTGCTTCACTTCAGATCGCATCAGTAAAAGCGCAACAATTGGTTAGCTCTCTGGTTGCCTTCAGCTCCGGCTTAAATAAAAAAGGTACCCTGGCGAATGAGCTTACAACAGATACTGTGATTTTTAATTCTGTAAAGGCCTCGGTTTTGCAACTGCAGCAAATGGCAGACACAGCTTCATTGTTTGTAACAAATATTAAAAAGGCAGGAAGCAATCCTCATTCTACCATTGGGGTATTGCTGCATGACGAAGAAGCAGGTACCCGTTTGAAAGAGACCATTAAGAATTTGGAGAGCAGCTCCAGGAAATTGGATGAAGATCTTGAAGCTGCTCAGCATAATATTTTACTTCGGGGATTTTTTAAGAAGAAAGCCAAAGAAGCCGAAAACAATTCAATAGACAAATAATAACTAAATTTTACACCATGTCAAAAAAAAATATCCTGAAAATTTCGCTTGGAATCGTCTCGCTTGTGTTCTTGATTCTGGTTCTTACAAAAGTAATGGCAGAACCATGGATTCGAAAAAAAATAGAGGCAACACTCAATGAAAAGTATAGTAAATACCAGTTTGGCATTGGGAAAGTCAACATCTTATTTTTGAAGTCCGGTATGACGATTGAAAATCTGACAATTAACTCCAGGCAAGAACAGAATGGAATCAAAGATTTAACAGGTGAGATAACTTCTATCAGTCTGAAAGGAATCAATCTTTCAAAAGTCCTGTTTAAGAAAGATATTGAGATCAGTGAAGTCACAATTTTCAACAGTTGCATCAGGGGCAAAATCCCCTTTAACGAGAAGGCCAATCCACCAATCATATCGGGATTAAACATCCGCATTGATCATCTGTTTTTTAACATGATAGAGCTTTCGTTTGGCAATAAATTAAGTGCAAAATCATTTGGAATAAAAAATGGTATTTTAATAGGGTATAATCTGCATGTTGCAAAATTAGACACCATTTCTCCTTCTATCCTCACTGCTTTTGATTTTGAAGCAGACGAACTTCTTTCTGTTTCATCAGACAGCTTATACAGCTTTAACGCCAGCCGTTTTAAATATTCCGAAACAACAAAAACACTCACCGCCAACAGTTTTTCAATACATCCTAATTATAGTGAATACGCTTTCACTTCTCGCAGCATTTATCAAACAGACAGGATTGAAGCAGATTTCAAAAAGGTACTTGTTCAAAATTTTTCCGTTTCAAAATATATAGAATCCGGTATTCTGAAAAGCTCCGGTATAGAAATCGGAAAAATGGATTTGAATGCTTTTCGAGACAATAGATTAAAATTCAGACATGTCAACAAGGAAGTATTTCAAAATATGATATACAATTATCCCGGTTATGTTAAAATTGATTCCATATCTCTATTATCCGGCAGTGTTGCATATAAAGAACATGCCAAAGAGGCAAACACGGCTGGCCAAATCAGTTTTACTGAGGTAAATGCTAAGGTTTATAATCTTTCGAACGACACTATTTACAAAAGGGAGAAGGCCTATCTGAAGCTCAATGTTAACGCTTTACTGATGGGAAAAGGTAAATTGGCCATTCAATTAAAAGGGAGACTCTTTGACCGGCAAAATACATTTTCCTTGGATGGTAGTCTGTCAGAAATGGATGCCGGTGAATTGAACCCTATCCTTGAGAAAAATGCTTTTATCTATGTAACAACCGGTAAAATTGACGCGATGAATTTCAGCTTTACTGCAAATAATACCAAGGCAACAGGCGATATGACGCTACTTTACCATGGATTGAATGTCACACTTGAAAACAAAAGGACGGATGTTACTACAGCAGCGAAAGAACGAATAGGTTCATTAATTGCCAATATTAAGATATTAAACTCCAATCCCTTACCTGGAAACAAGATAAGAAAGGGGATCATCTACAATGAGAGAGATCCTGAAAAATTTCTTTTTAATTATTGCTTCAAATCTATCTTGTCCGGAATTAAATCCAGCCTCACAATTCAAAAGGAGAAGTAAGTGGCTGTTTATTGCTCTGAATAATGACCTCAATCGGATTCATGCAACATAAAAAGGAGAGGCTGTCGCAATGACAACCTCTCCTTTAATTTTGAATACAGGGTGTTCTGCAATCAAATCAACATCTTAGTTCTTCTTCCAAACTACAATGGTAGCTTCGGCCCGGCGGTTGGCTGCATGTTCTGCTGCGGAACATTTAACTCCATCGGAACACCTGTTGGTTAACTTTGTTTCACCATAGGCAGTTACTTTAATTCTTGAAGCCGAAATTCCTTTGCCAACGAGGTAATCCAAAACTGATTGGCCACGTCTCTCAGTAAGTTTCATGTTGTAGATTGCCGTACCCCTTGAATCGGCATGTGCGCCAATTTCAACATCAACAGTTGGATTTTCAACAAGATCCCTCACTAGCCGATCAAGTTCTGAAGATGATTTACCATCAAGATTGGACTTGTCATATCCGAATTTCAGGCCGAACAGAATGGTGTAAACATTTCCAACAACGGCTGGTTGGACGTAAATAATTACTGGCGCTTGCGGTGGCACAGGAACTGGTTTTGGTTCTGGTTTTGGTTCCTTTTTTGGTTCCGGTTGCGGTGTAGGAACTACAACTACCACAGGAGCAGGTTTCACAGCTTTTCTACCAAAAATGAAGGATAATCCAGCGTGCGTGTACAGATATTGTTCGCGGATATGAGCAATCAGGTAGTCTGTACCTGTTCCACCCTGGTTATCACCATCCAATCGATTTGAATTGACCCAACTCCACTGTGTCCCAATGTGCAACTTTACATTATCGCTCAGACGAAATGCAACACCGGTTCCGATAGGAATAGTTAATTCCCTCCATGGCTTCATTGCAGTTGGGTTGGTATATTCTATGTTGTTCACATGGGTCCAACCGACACCCAGTTTGGTATACCAATATACCTTTCGATCAAATTTGTTCCTGGAAAAAAGATTGTTCATGTTCCAGACAGTATTCAAATCTAACTCGTTGATGCCGGTTTTAAATGCTTTTCCTAAGACATTTGTAGCTTTTGGTTCACCAGTTAGTGTTGTCCCGTTGTAAGCGCCCTCGAACGCGAATACGCTTGTGAAGTTTCTTCTGATAAACAATCCGTAACCAAAGTTTAGGTTACTGTTGTAATAGTTAAAATGTTCATAAGATTTACCTTTGGCAATATTGGTAGATCCCATGAAATTCGTAACACCCAAATTTACTCCAATTTCCCAATTGGGGTAAGGCTCGGTTTTTGCTTTGTCCTGAGCAAAAGTGAATAAAGAGCACATAAACAAAACTGTTAAACTTAAGCTAAATTTTTTCATATTATTATTTTTTTTCATTTGATTTAGAAAGATGTGTTGCAACTAATTCTTGCTATTGCATCTGTCTCTATTTCTGATTTATTAATACGCCAAGTTAAGCTGTTTTTATCCCTGGAATGTTACAAAATATTTACAATGAGTTACATAATTCACATATTTTAAAAATTAGCCCCGCAAATGCGGGATACTCCTTTATAAAATCTAATCTCTAAAAAATGATTCATCTTCCGTTTGCCATTGCATCATTTGCAATTTCATATTTGACAAGTTTCAGAATAACGGCCCCGACAATACGCAATTCCATCCTGACCAAAACCGGAATACATTTATCATCGTCAGTAAACCAAATGGTCATATCATCTTTTGTTTCGAACATGCGACCGACTTCAACAACCGGACTTATTTTAATGCAGTTCATCTTACCGTTTTTGGTCCTGATTGTCTCTTTACCACTGTACCTTAGGTAGAAAGGATATACCTCGTCAGCGAAATACATATTTACAAAAAGTATATCACCCTCCTTCATTTTAGAAAAATCGACTCTTCTGATGTAATAAAAGGTAGAACACAGATCCAAAATTTTTTCAGGAACCTGATGTTCTCCGGAAAGTTTTGAATAAACTGTGTTGTTTCTCCGGTTGTAGATTGCCTCATTGTAAAGCGTATAGTGGCCTTCCTTGATATTCCTGATCTGTTTGTATGGTAAGGTTGTGTTTTTATCAAACCAGCTTTCGTAAATGTCTTTTACCCCATATATCGTGTTGGCAATTCCGGAAGTTTGCCCAATTGCCCTTGCATGAAAGACTGGCTTACTTTTATACATGGTATCAGAAAGCGTAAAAGTTGTAATTCCACCCACTAAAAACCCATACTTTACCTGATAGGTAAGCTTTTCCCCTGACGAAAAAGGAGTTACCATTTTAAGTGGCGGATTAGATATTTCCTGGGCATTTGATTGGGATACCATTAACAACAGGATAATTAGTAAACCAATAGCAACCTTTATCATATAATTTTTGTCAGGGAATATTTGTTTTAAACGAATGAATCTTCACAAAACGAAGGTCTGCTTATATATGCAGAAATACTAATTTCATTTGTTTCAATCCACCTCAAAAGTTATTTTACAGTCTAGCCTCCAGTGTGTAATTTTATCCTTATCCACTTCGGCTGTTAAATTTTTTACATATACGGAGCGTATGTTGCGGATGGATTTTGATGCTTCGGTAACTGCATTTTGCGCTGCATCTTCCCAACTCTTTTTTGACTCAGCTAAGAGTTCGATAACTTTTAATAGTGCCATAGTGATTTGTTTTTAGAAATTGTTTGATGACTTTTTGATTAACCTTTTTCCTTCGGAACTTTTAAACCTGCTTCTCGCGCTTCACTTATACCGATGGCTATTGCCTGCTCGCGGCTTTTTACAATACCACCTTTACCGCCTTTTCCAGATTTTAATTCTCCATGCTTAAATTCATGCATGACCTCTTCAATTTTTTCCTGAGCTTTTTTAGAGTATTTAGACATAATTATTTGTTATTAAAAATTGGAGGTGTTTCATCAATGCGCGTCGGATCGTTTTTTTCGGGTTCGATTTCTCCTGGTCTTGGCTTGACGGGGTCGGGATTTTCATCAGGCTTTTCAGGAGTAGTTGGTTTGTTTGGAAGCGGATTCCCGGAAGGTTTTTTTGGATCTTTTCTTTTTTTTTCTGCTGATGGTTGATTCGACTTGCTATCAGAGTGCTGACTGCGTAGGTCATTTTTATTTTTTTTCATTCTTATTTTTTTTCATTCTTATTTTTATTTATAAGTTGGTTGGTTTGAACTGATTTTTCAATAAATTTATTTTGTCAAAAT
>CAYHQN010000157.1:0-8616 GCA_964358545.1 uncultured Tangfeifania sp.
TAAAAAAAATCTTTGGGAAAAATTTGTTTTACAACATAGAAGCTTGTCGAAGGGGGACTTGGAGACTAGGAGACTGGGGGACCCGGAGAAATATCGGTCCCTGAGCGAAGTCGAAGGGGAAAATGAGAAGATGAGACGACCTGGACGAGTGGATGACTAGGACAAAGGAGTAGAAGGGTAATGGAACAAAGCGTTCTTTATCGGAGGGGTTAAATGTGATTAGCCCCGGGTGGAGCGGAGCGGAACCCGGGGTGAGAGAATGATTGGAGATCACCGTCCGCGGTAGCGTTTAAAAGAAGAAGTAATCTCGTTTCGGACGGAAGGGTTTGGATGATGAGAGATGCTCAGGTCCCTGAAAGAAGTTGAAGGGAGTAAAATAAAATGATTGTCTTTATTCATTGCCGTCTGCTTTAGCTGACGGATCAGAATGATAAATACAACATCGGCTTTAGCCAAATTTTTGGAGGTTTTGCTAAAGCCCTGAAGATTTTATAAAACCTCGACCGTCAGCTAAAGCAGACGGCAATGAATTAAGGAAAGTCACTTGAATTAAAAGAATTGAATGTTTAAAATATTGATTCATCACAAATGCAAAAAAAATGACAAAGGAGAAAAAGTTTATCACCTGCGACGGTAATTACGCTGCCTCTTATATTAGCTACATGTTTAGCGAAGTGGCTTGTATTTATCCAATTACACCATCTTCCACGATGGCCGAAGTAGTGGACGAATGGGCGGCCAATGGTCGTAAAAATATGTTTGGCCAGAAAATGCGCATCACCGAGATGCAGAGTGAAGGCGGCGCTGCAGGCGCGGTCCACGGATCGCTGCAGGCGGGAGTTCTGACCACTACTTACACAGCATCCCAGGGACTTTTACTGATGATCCCGAACATGTACAAGATTGCCGGGGAACTTTTGCCTTGCGTCTTCCACGTTAGTGCACGTGCCTTGGCAGGACATGCCCTTTCGATCTTCGGCGACCACAGCGACGTTTATGCCTGTCGTCAGACCGGTTTTGCCATGCTGGCTGCCGGATCGGTTCAGGAAGTCATGGATCTCAGCGGAGTTGCCCACCTGGCAACCCTCAAGACCCGGATTCCTTTCCTCAATTTCTTTGACGGGTTCCGGACATCCCATGAGATTCAGAAGATCGAAAAGATTAATCAGGATAAACTTACTGCACTTATTGACCAGGATGCCCTTCAGGCTTTCCGCGACCGCGCGTTAAATCCTGAGCACCCTGTTACCCGTGGTACCGCTCAGAACCCTGATATTTTCTTCCAGGCCAAAGAGGCATGCAACCCATTTTATGACGCCGTTCCGGATGCAGTTGAAGCCTACATGCAGGATATTACAAAAATCACTGGCAGGGAATACCATCCTTTCACTTACTACGGTGCAAAAGATGCCGAAAACGTCATCGTGGCAATGGGTTCAGTTACCGAGACCATCCGCGAGGTGATTGATTACCTGAATGCACAGGGCAAGAGATACGGTTTGGTGAGCGTACACCTCTACCGTCCGTTTGCCACCAAATATTTCTTCAACGTGATGCCTTCCACCGTGAAGAAAATCACCGTACTCGACCGCACCAAAGAGCCTGGAGCTAATGGAGATCCATTGTACCTCGATGTCCGCGATGCATTTTATGGCAAGGAGAATTGCCCGATCATCGTAGGTGGCCGTTATGGTCTGGGATCCAAAGATGTAACTCCGTCACAGATCATCGCCGTATATAAAAACCTGGAGATGAAAGAGCCCAAAGGCAAATTCACCATCGGTATTGTCGACGATGTGACTTTCACTTCGCTGCCATTGCTGCCTGAGATCAAAGTTTCGGCCGATGACATCTATGAAGCCAAATTTTATGGTCTTGGCTCAGACGGAACAGTTGGTGCCAACAAAAACTCCATCAAAATTATCGGTTCAGCCACCGACAAATATTGTCAGGCTTATTTCGCCTATGACTCCAAAAAGTCGGGTGGATTTACCGCTTCGCACCTTCGTTTCGGCGACAGTCCCATCCGTTCGACCTATCTGATCACAACTCCCGACTTCGTGGCATGCCACGTTCAGGCTTACATTCATCTCTACGATGTCTTGAAAGGTTTGAAAAAGGGAGGTTCCTTCCTGCTGAACACCATCTGGGAAGAGGATGAGGTGAAAAAACGCCTTCCCAACTCCATGAAGAAATTCCTGGCAGAAAACGAAATCAAATTTTACACCATTAATGGTACAAAACTGGCCGTCGACCTGGGATTGGGCAATCGTACCAATACCATTATGCAAGCTGCTTTCTTCAAAATCACCAATGTCATTCCTTTTGATCTGGCCGTCGACCAGATGAAAAAGGCGATTGTCAAATCGTATGGTATGAAGGGCGAGCAGATGGTCAACATGAACTTTGCCGCGGTCGATGCCGGTGGTAACAACGTGTCGAAGATCGAAGTACCGAAAGAGTGGGCCAAACTGACCATTGAGGCGGAAGTTATCGATGAAGATCGTCCGGAGTTTATCCGCATGGCCGTTGATATGATCAATGCCCAGAAGGGTGACGATCTTCCCGTCTCTATCTTCAAAGGTATTGAAGACGGAACGCTTCCCGCAGGAACCACTGCTTTCGAAAAACGCGGAATTGCTGTAGATGTTCCGGAATGGATCAGTGACAACTGTATCCAGTGTAACCAGTGTTCGTATGTTTGTCCCCACGCTGCCATCCGTCCTTTCCTGATCAGCGAAGAGGAGATGGCCAAACTACCGGAAGGTACGATAGGCGTGAAAGCAAACGGCAAACAATACGCCGGACTGCAGTTCCGCATCCAGGTTTCTCCTTACGATTGTACGGGTTGCGGCAACTGTGCCGATGTATGTCCGTCGAAAGAGAAGGCCTTGATAATGAAGCCGCTTGAGTCACAACTCGAAAATGTTCCGCGTTGGAATGCCATCGATAAATATGTCACTTACAAAGACAAACTTGCCGAAAAAGACAAGAACATCAAGAATTCTCAGTTTGCCCAACCGCTCTTCGAATTCTCAGGCGCCTGCGCAGGATGCGGAGAAACGCCGTACCTCAAGCTTATTACCCAATTATTCGGTGAGCGCATGATGGTGGCCAATGCCACAGGATGTTCCTCCATTTATGGTGGATCAGCCCCTGCAACTTCCTATACCTTCAACAAAGAGAGCGGACGCGGACCAGCATGGGCCAATTCACTCTTCGAAGACAATGCCGAGTATGGTTTTGGTATGGCCGAAGGTGTTTCCTTCAGCCGCGACCGCATTGCCGATATCATGAAGTCGGCCATGGAAGCAGGAGTATCGGCTGCTGAGACAGAAGCCTTCAACGAATGGATCGAAAACCGGGAAGATACTGCAGGTTCTGAAGCCGCTACCGCGAAGGTGTTGGCAGCTATTACCGGCAAAAATGAAAAATATGCCATGGAGCTTGTCTCCCTGAAGCAATACCTGATCAAGAAATCGATCTGGATCTTCGGTGGCGACGGTTGGGCTTACGACATCGGTTACGGTGGTTTGGACCACGTTTTGGCTCAAGGAAAGGATGTCAACATCCTGGTATTGGATACGGAAGTGTACTCTAATACCGGCGGACAGGCATCCAAATCTACACCGATCGGCGCTGTGGCAAAATTCGCGGCCGCCGGTAAACGGATCCGCAAAAAAGACCTTGGCGTGATCGCGATGAGCTATGGATATGTTTACGTGGCACAAGTGGCCATGGGAGCCAACCAGGCACAATACCTGAAAACTATCCGTGAGGCAGAAGCCTATCCGGGTCCATCGTTGATTATTGCTTACTCCCCTTGTATCGCGCACGGTCTCCGTTCAATGGGACGTACCCAGGAAGAGGAGAAACTGGCAGTCGAGTGTGGCTACTGGCATCTCTACCGTTACAACCCACAGCTGGAAGACGAAGGCAAGAACCCATTCCAGCTCGACTCGAAAGAGCCCGACTGGAGCAAATTCCAGGATTATTTGAATGGTGAGGTACGTTATACCGCCCTGAAGAAATCCTTCCCCAAAGAGGCCGACGAGCTCTTCAAAGCCGCCGAGGAGAATGCGCTCTGGAGGTACCGTTCTTACCAAAGGATGAACCGCTCGGATTGGAATGTTGTAGCTGCAGAATAACTTTTGAATTATTTGATAAAGAAAAAGGCGCTTGAGAGATCAGCGCCTTTTCTTTGCAGGACTTGGACGACTAGGACGAAGGGGACGACTAGGATGAAGGGGACGACTTGGACGACTAGGATGAAGGGGACGAGTCATTTGGAATTGTCACAGAAAATCGGTATATTTAATGTAGTTGGTTCCTAATTGGTAATTTAATATTTAGAAATCATGAGAATACGTTCCCACAAAGAGTTGATTGTTTTCAAATGCGCGTTTGATCTGGCATTGCAAATTTATCAGATAACTAAATTATTTCCTGCTGAAGAAAAATATTCATTAACGGATCAGATACGACGGAGTTCCCGTTCCGTTGCTGCCAATATTGCGGAAGCCTTTATCAAAAGAAAGTATCCAAAATCCTTTGTATCAAAATTGATTGATTGTGAAGGAGAAGCAGCGGAAACCCAGGTTTGGCTAAACTTTGCAAATGCTTTCGGTTATTTGGATGAAACAAACATGCAAACTTTGGATGAAAAATACGATCATATTCAAGCTCAGATCTTCACGATGATCCAATCCCCTGAAAAATGGTCAGTCTAGCCTCCTCCCCTTCGTCCTAGTCCTCCCCTTCGTCCTAGTCCTCCTAGTCTTCCAAGTCGTCCCCTTCGTCCACTCGTCCCAGTCGTCCAAGTCGTCCCCTTCGTCCCAGTCTCCCCTTCTTTGAATATATGTTCCACAAAAAATCTATCTTTGCAAAAAAGCAGACCGTTCTGTCGCCCTGTGCAAACGGGGAGGAAAGTCCGGGCAACAAAGGGCGCCATGTTTCCTAACGGGAAGGCGGGTGAAAGCCCGCAGTCGTGTAACAGAAAATAACCGTCCCGGCCTTGTGTCGGGATAAGGGTGAAAAGGCGGGGTAAGAGCCCACCGGCGACCGTGGCAACACGGTTAGCCGTACATCTCATGGGTTGTAAGGCCAAATATACTGCAAGTCCGAAAGGAAGGGGGCTGCCCGCTCCCGAACGGTTCCCCGGGACCATCCTTGCAGGGGGTAGGCTGCACGAGGCGGATGGTGACATTCGTCCCAGATCAATGACAGAATGCAAAACAGAACCCGGCTTACAGGTCTGCGTTTTTTATATCTTTGCGCCGAAACAAGAAATTTCGGCGCAAAGATTTATGGTAACCTCCCTTTCTATCAATGATTTCAACTACGAACTACCGGATTCTTCGGTAGCTAAATACCCTTTGCCCGAGCGCGATCAATCTAAGTTGCTGGTGTGGAAGAATGGGGAGATATCAGACCATTTTTTCTTTAACCTACCGGAATTGCTGCCCGAAGGAAGTATGCTGATTTTCAACAATACACGGGTAATTCACGCACGGCTTTATTTTACCAAACCGACCGGGGCCAAAATTGAGATATTCTGTCTGGAGCCCACTTTCCCCAACGATTATGTTTTATCCTTTGCCCAAACGACTTCCTGTCGTTGGAAATGCATGGTGGGCAACCTGAAAAGATGGAAGGGGGAGGTGCTGAGGATGGAGGTGGAGACTGGGACGACTGGGACGACTAGGACGAGTGGACGACTGGGACGAATGGACGAGGTGGAGACTGGGAGACTGGGGGACTTAGGGACTGGGGGACGGAGGGACGAAGAGACGGGGAGACGGAGAGATGGAGGGACGGAGAGATGGAGAGACGGAGAGACGGAGGGACTGGAAGAGGTAAAGATGGAAGGAGAGGAAGGTAGAGACGTTGCACGCAACGTCTTTGCACGCAACGTCTTTGCACGCAACGTCTGGTCCCTGAGCGAAGTGGTCACTGAGCGAAGCCGAAGGGATACAGTAGTGCTGAGCGCTGAGATGGTGGGTGAACAGGAGGGTGGATTGGAGATCAATTTTAGCTGGGGCAATCCCCGTTTTACTTTTTCGGAGATTTTGGAGGCTGCCGGAAATATGCCAATTCCTCCCTACCTGCACCGGGAATCGGAGGAGATTGATTTAACGGTCTATCAAACCATTTATTCCAGAATAAAAGGCTCGGTAGCTGCCCCAACGGCCGGATTGCATTTCACCGATAGGGTATTTAAAGAACTCACCTCCCGGGATATCGCCTGCGAAGAGCTCACATTGCATGTTGGGGCCGGCACCTTTCAACCGGTAAAAAGTGAAACGACAGGGAATCACCGAATGCATACCGAGCATTTTTATGTGAATAAGGAGATGATAGACCGGATGATTGCACATCAGGAGAAAGTGATCGCGGTCGGGACTACTTCGGTCAGAACATTGGAAAGCCTTTATTGGATAGGGCGTAAGATTGCATTAAATCCACAAATAACGCCTGATCAACTTTGGGTTACACAATGGGAGCCTTATCAGGATGAAGTTCATAATATCGGGGCCAAAATGGCTTTGTCTGCAATTTCAACATGGTTAACAAGTAGAAATTTGACAGCATTGGATACGGCAACACAAATTATGATCCTGCCCGGATATAAGTTCCGGATTATTGACGGTCTGGTGACCAATTTTCACCAGCCCAAAAGCACCTTGCTGTTGTTAATTTCCGCCATTCTTGGCGAGGAGTGGAAACGGGTGTATACCCATGCACTGGAGAACGGGTACAGGTTTCTGAGCTATGGGGACGCGAATTTGTACTGGGTGTAGGAGCTGACTGGGACGACTGGGATGACTGGGATGACTAGGATGACGGGGACGACTAGGACGAAGGGCATTTCCCCATTTTCTCATATTGCCATATGTGTTCTTTCCGTCCGATAGAGGAGTAATCTCTATTTTGAACATTTGTAGGCAGACGGCTCTCCATCATCATTGATATGTCAATTTTGTTACATTTTATCCATCAAAAATTTTCTAATGGATACATGTTCTATTCCTTTGTAGTTGCCGATAGCCTGGTCATCCATACTGACTACGAGTTTTGGGCAATTGTCGGGAATAGTCAATAGATTGCCAAATTCACGTTCGTGCGTTTTCTCATCTGGAATCAGATAGGCGACTTGAATATAGGTTTTTGTTTCGCCTTTAAAAGCTACAAAATCAATTTCTTTGTTACCATGTTTTCCAACAAACACGGTATGACCGGTAACAATTAAATGATGATAGACCAGATTTTCCAGCACTTTACCAATGTCTTTTTGTTGGAACGGCACAATGGCATGGCGCATGCCCAAATCTTCGAAATAGAATTTGTCTCCGATTTCAAATATTTTCTTTCCTTCTACTTCCATACGTTTGGCCCTCTCAATCAAATATACCGCTTCCAAATAGGAAAGATATTCCAGTATTAATTTTGGTGTCAGGTTAATGCGTTGTGACTTCAAATAATCACTGATTCGTTTGGCCGACAAAAGATTTCCTGTTATATCAGCCAAATAGTTGAGCAGGTCTTGCAAAAATTTGACATTGCGAATATTGAATCTGGCAACGATGTCTCTCAAAATGATGGTATTGTGAATATTTTTCAGATATTCATAAACAATGTCATCCTCTTTCGGGAGGTTAATCAAATGGGGCATGCCTCCCCATCTGATATATTTCAGAAATGATTCTGCACTTTCGTTCAGTTGGTGAAACTGGAGAAATTCCGGATACGACAAAGTGTGAATGGAAATCTGTATGTAACGACCGCTAAGATGAGTAGCCAGCTCGCCGGATAATAGCGTTGCGTTACTTCCGGTGATGTAGATATCCCATCCGTCCACTGACAGTAAACTTCTTAAAGCTAACTCGAAGTTGCTAATATCTTGCACCTCATCGATAAAGAGGTATTGCTTTCCACCCTTTTCCCGGTATGGGTCAAGATATCCCATCAGGTCGTTGTGATTCTTGATGTTTTCGAACTGATAATCTTCTTTGTTAATGTAGATGATGTTGGCTGAATGATCGCGATTGCGGATTTCGTCCATTACCTGAAGTAGTACAAAACTTTTACCCACCCTGCGCTGTCCGGTCAATACTTTGATCAAACCGGTGTTGATAAAAGGCTCGATTTTATCGAAATAGAGTGGACGTTGGATGTAGGTTCTGTGCTGCATTATTTTTCATGTAAGTAAAATATATTGCAAATGTATAAAATATTTTACTTATGAGTAAAGAAACGTAGATTTTTTATTGCTGATACCCTCTATGTTTACATCATTAAATATTCGTTCCTTCCGTCTGAAATTAAAATTAATTATTTTCTGAACATTTGCTCGCAGACGGTTTCCCTTCATCTTACCCATACCCCGGGTTCCGCTTCGCTCCACCCGGGGCTATTAACATTTAACCCCTTCAGGGTATAACTTCAGATTTGTTCTTACCAATCTCGTTTCACTATTTCTTCCCTTCAGCTCTGCTCGGGGATTGGTCTCATCTTCACATTTTCCCATCTTCTCCAAGTCTTCCTAGTCATCCCCATCGTCCCCCTTCGACCCTTCGACAAGCTTCTATGTTGTAAAACAAATTTTTCCCAAAGATT
>CAYHQN010000158.1:0-8601 GCA_964358545.1 uncultured Tangfeifania sp.
CAATGACATTCGTAATCCTTCACCGGCCCGAAAATTCTTTCGCAAAAAAGTCCATCACGCTCGGGCTTGTAAGTCCGGTAGTTGATGGTTTCTGGTTTCAGAACTTCTCCGTGCGAACGTTCCAGAATCTCTTCAGGTGAAGCAAGACTGATACTGATCTTGGTGAAATTACTCTTAACCTTGTTATCTCGTCTGAATGCCATAATTTATAGGGAGTATTTGTAACATAACCAAATGATTAACAAAAAGCCGGCATCCGCAGAGATACTCTCCGGATGCTGACAAACCAATTATTCTAAGTTTACACTTAAACCCAGTCCCCTGAGTTCGTGCAACAGAACGTTCAATGATTCCGGAATACCAGGCTGAGGCATTGGATCTCCTTTGACAATGGCTTCGTACGCTTTGGCACGACCCATCACGTCATCAGATTTCACGGTCAGGATCTCCTGAAGGATGTTGGATGCACCGAATGCTTCGAGCGCCCAAACCTCCATCTCACCGAAACGCTGTCCTCCGAACTGTGCCTTACCTCCAAGTGGTTGCTGGGTAATCAGCGAATAAGGACCAATTGAACGGGCATGCATTTTGTCTTCCACCATGTGGCCAAGTTTCAGCATGTATATAATGCCAACAGTAGCAGGCTGATCAAATTTCTCACCGGTTTCACCATCGTGCAACCAGGTTTTCCCAAAACGTGAAACCCCTGCTTTCTCCGTATATTCAGTAATCTGATCAAGTGTTGCACCATCAAAAATCGGAGTAGCAAATCTTACTCCAAGCTCTTTCCCGGCCCAGCCTAGAACAGTTTCATAGATCTGTCCGAGGTTCATACGTGAAGGCACACCAAGCGGGTTCAGAACGATGTCGACAGGAGTGCCGTCAGAAAGGAATGGCATATCTTCGTCGCGAACGATTCTGGATACGATACCTTTGTTCCCGTGGCGACCTGCCATCTTATCACCAATCTGCAGTTTGCGCTTTTTGGCAATGTAAACTTTGGCCAACTGAAGGATTCCGGCGGGAAGTTCATCACCGATGGTAACATTGTAACGTTTCCGACGGGCAACGGCCTCTGCCTCCTTGTATTTCATGATGAAATTGTTCACAAGGGCATAGATCATATCATTCTTGTCCTTATCGGTAGTCCACTTACCAGGATTGACGTTCAGATAATCGATCATCTGAAGTTGTTTCTGGGTAAATTTTACACCCTTTGGAATCAAGTCGGTATTGAAATAATCTTTCACCCCCTGGGAAGTTTTACCATTCACCAGGTTGAAAAGTTTTTCAACAAGAATATCCCTCAATTTGTTGGTCTCGACTTCGAAATCACGGTCAATCTGTTCGAGTAGCGGTTTTGTAGCTACTTTCCCTTTTTTCTCTTTGACAACCCTTGAGAAGAGTTTTTTGTCTATAACCACGCCATTCAATGACGGAGAAGCCTTCAGTGAAGCGTCTTTCACATCGCCGGCCTTGTCGCCGAAGATGGCGCGCAACAGTTTTTCTTCAGGTGAAGGATCTGATTCCCCTTTTGGAGTAATCTTTCCTATCAGGATATCGCCTGGTTTAACAATGGCACCAATACGGATCAATCCGTTTTCGTCGAGGTTGCGGGTAGCCTCCTCACTTACGTTAGGAATATCAGAAGTAAATTCTTCCGAACCCCTTTTGGTGTCACGAACTTCCAAGGAATATTCATCAACGTGAATGGAGGTGAAAATGTCGTCGCGGACAATCCTTTCGGAGATCACGATGGCATCCTCATAGTTGTATCCCTGCCATGGCATGAATGCAACTTTCAGGTTACGTCCCAGTGCAAGCTCTCCGCCGGCAGTAGCATAACCTTCCGTCATAATATCACCTTCCTCAACACGCATTCCCTTTCTAACCATTGGTTTAAGGTCGATGCATGTGCCCTGGTTGGTTTTCTTGTATTTTGGTAAAGTATATGTTTTTGTTTCCAGATCGAAACTTACATAACGCTCTTCTTCAGTCATATCGTAACGGACAACGATCTTGTCGGCATCAACGTATTCAATGACTCCAGGTCCTTCTGCCACGATGTTGATACGGGCATCCTTGGCGATGTTGCGTTCCAAGCCTGTACCAACGATTGGAGATTCAGGCCGCATCAGCGGAACCGCCTGGCGCATCATGTTTGATCCCATCAAGGCACGGTTGGCATCATCATGCTCAAGGAAGGTGATCAATGAAGCAGCGATAGAAGCGATCTGATTTGGGCCAACGTCCATCATGTCGGCATCTTCGCGGTTGGCCAGCGGATAGTCTGCATCCAGTCTGGCTTTCACCTTCGGGTTGATAAAACGGCCATCCTCATCGATCAAGGCATTAGCCTGAGCAATAATTTTACCCTCTTCCTCTTCGGCAGTATAGTAAGTAACGTCATCGTTGTTCAGATTGACTTTACCATTCACTGATTTGCGATAAGGAGTAGAGATAAATCCCAGGTTGTTGATCTTGGCGAACACGCACAGAGATGAAATCAATCCGATATTCGGACCTTCCGGCGTTTCAATCGGACACAACCGGCCATAGTGGGTATAGTGAACGTCACGGACCTCGAAACCGGCCCTTTCGCGCGAAAGACCGCCAGGCCCCAAAGCAGACATACGACGTTTGTGCGTCATCTCAGCCAAAGGATTGGTCTGGTCCATGAATTGTGACAATGCGTTGGTTCCGAAGAATGAGTTGATCACCGAAGACAAAGTTTTGGAATTGATCAGATCAATCGGAGTAAACACCTCATTGTCACGCACATTCATTCTTTCACGAATGGTCCTTGCCATCCTTGCCAAACCAACTGCGAACTGCGTAAACATCTGCTCACCAACTGTTCTTACACGTCTGTTGGACAAGTGGTCGATGTCATCCACATCTGTTTTGGAATTGACCAGCTTGATCAGGTACTTGATGATCTCGATGATATCGTGGTTGGTTAACACACGGGTAGTCATCTCGATGTTCAAACCCAATTTTTTGTTGATCCGGTAACGACCTACTTCACCAAGGTCATAACGAACCTCAGAGAAGAAAAGTTTGTCGATAACATCCCTTGCAGTTGCTTCATCAGGCGGTTCAGAGTTTCTGAGCTGACGGTAGATGTAAAGAACTGCCTCCTTTTCGGAGTTACACTGGTCTTTCTGTAAAGTATTGTAAATGATTGCATAGTCACCGTTCACAGCATCCTCTTTGTGCAAAAGGATGGTCTTTGCCCCGGATTCCAGAATCTCATCAACATGTTCATTGGTGATCACGACTTCACGGTCGACGATCACCTCATTTCTTTCGATGGAGACCACCTCACCGGTGTCTTCATCCACTAAATCTTCTACCCAGGTTTTCAATACACGGGCAGCGAGTTTTCGGCCAACAACCTTTTTCAGGGCTGCTTTTGAAATTTTGATCTCGTCAGCGAGGTCAAAAATTTCCAGAATATCTTTATCGCTTTCGTATCCGATCGCACGCAGAAGTGTTGTTACGGGTAACTTCTTCTTGCGGTCGATGTAGGCATACATCACGTTGTTGATGTCTGTGGCGAATTCAATCCAGGAACCCTTGAACGGGATTACCCTGGCAGAATATAGCTTCGTACCGTTGGCATGAACGCTCTGACCGAAGAAAACCCCGGGCGAACGGTGAAGTTGGGAAACAACAACCCTTTCGGCACCATTGATGACAAAGGAACCAGTTTGAGTCATGTATGGAACTGTTCCCAGATAGACGTCCTGAACCACGGTATCAAAATCTTCGTGCTCAGGATCGGTACAGAACAATTTCAGCTTTGCTTTTAATGGGACACTAAACGTAAGTCCACGCTCGATACACTCTTCAATGCTGTATCTCGGGGGATCGACCTGATAGTCAATAAACTCTAAAACAAAATTATTTCTCGTGTCGGAAATAGGGAAATTTTCCTGAAAAACCTTGAAAAGACCTTCGATTTTGCGATCTTCCGGAGAGGTTCCCAATTGGAAAAACTCTTTGAATGATTTAATCTGAACCTCCAGGAAATCGGGGTATTCAAATTTGCTTTTGGTGGACGCAAAACTGATCCTTTGTTGTATATTCATTGAGGGCATTAGCTACCAAATTAAGGAATCAAAATAAAAACATAAAAAGGTTTAGAATCCCTTGGGGGGATCCTAAACCGTATAACCTACCAGGACAGGTCAATTCCTATCTGATTTCAACGTCAGCGCCAGCCTCTTCAAGCTGAGCTTTCAGTGATTCTGCTTCTTCTTTTGAAACTTTTTCTTTGATCGCTTTTGGTGCACCGTCGACCAAATCCTTTGCTTCTTTCAAACCAATACCTGCGAGGTCCTTAACCAATTTAACGACAGCTAGTTTGGATTGGCCACCGAATTTGAGGATTACATCAAATTCGCTTTTTTCGACCGGTTCTGCAGCTTCTGCTGCTGCCGGTGCGGCGGCCACTGCAACTGCAGCTGCGGCTGGTTCAATACCGTATTCTGATTTGAGGATACCTGCAAGTTCGTTAACTTCTTTGACAGTCAGGTTAACCAATTGTTCTGCAAGTTTTTTAAGATCTGCCATACTACTTGAGATTTTTAATATTAATGTATTGTTTTTCCTTATTTAAAATTTTTCTTATGCGTTGCGTTGCTCTAATGTTTTCAATACGCCTGAGATGATTTGACCTCCTGATTGAAGGGCAGAAACAACATTTTTCATTGGCGATTGCAACAGAGTAATGATGCCACCGATAAGTTCTTCTTTTGATTTGATATCAACCAATGCATCCAATTGATCTTCTCCGATATAGGCACATTCTTCGACGAATGCAGCTTTGAAAACCGGCTTTTTGTTCTTTTTTGCAAACTCTTTAATCAATTTTGCAGGAACGTTTCCGGTATTGGAGAACATTACGGATGTGGTATCTTTAAGTACATCGTACAATTCTGCAGTTTCCTTTGTAGAATTCTCCAGAGCTTTACGGAACAGTGTATTTTTAACTACAACCAGTTTTACTTCGCGTTTGTCACACAATCTTCTCAGATTACTTGTAACCTCGGCGTTTAGACCTGAGATATCGGCAATATAAAAATGGTTGTATGAATTGATCTCATTGGTCAATTGTTCAATAACCCCTAATTTTTCTGATCTTTTCATTGCAACTATTTAACTTTCCAGGCAGGATTTAGGCTCTACCTGAATGCCGGGGCTCATGGTGCTAGAGAGGTAGATACTTTTGATGTAAGTACCTTTAGCAGCAGAGGGTTTTAATTTCTGAATTGTGTGAACAAATTCCTTTGCATTTTCCACAATCTTAATGGGATCGAAAGAAACTTTTCCGACGGAAGTGTGAACGATACCGAATTTGTCAACCTTGAAATCGATTTTACCCATCTTTACTTCTTTGATGGCCTTCCCGACTTCCATGGTTACGGTTCCGCTCTTGGGATTGGGCATTAAGCCTCTGGGGCCTAAGATACGACCCAACGCACCTACTTTTCCCATCACAGGGGGCATCGTGATAATGACGTCTACATCTGTCCAACCACCTTTGATTTTATCGATGTAATTGTCAAGACCTACGAAATCAGCACCTGCCTCAGTTGCTTCGGCCTCCTTGTCGGGAGTTACCAAAGCCAAAACACGTACCTCTTTCCCTGTTCCATGGGGCAAAGTTACTACACCACGAACCATCTGATTAGCTTTCCGCGGGTCTACTCCCAACCGGACATCAATGTCAACGGAAGCATCGAACTTAGTAAAGGTAATTTCCTTTACCAGGTTGGCAGCATCCCGAAGTTCATAGAATTTCCCGGCCTCGAGTTTCTCCAATGCAGCTTTCTTATTCTTGGTAACTTTTGCCATTTAACCTTAACTTTTATTAGTTATTAAAAGGTGATTGACCTGTTACGGTTATCCCCATACTTCTTGCAGTACCTGCTACCATGCGCATACCTGCTTCAACCGAAAAGCAATTAAGGTCAGGCATCTTAATCTCAGCAATCTCCCTTACCTGATCCCAGGTAACCGCTCCAACTTTTTTTACGTGAGGCTCAGCAGACCCTGATTTGATCTTTGTTGCTTCAAGTAATTGAATGGCCACCGGCGGAGTTTTTACGACAAAATCGAAAGACTTATCGGCAAAAACTGTGATGACAACCGGTAATACTTTACCGGCCTGGTCCTGGGTCCTGGCGTTGAATGCTTTACAGAACTGCATGATGTTCACGCCCTTCGATCCCAATGCGGGACCTACAGGAGGTGAAGGATTTGCTGCACCACCCTTGATCTGTAATTTGATAAATCCAGCAATTTCTTTAGCCATAACGTTTTATAAAAAATTTACTTTACTCCTTTTCCACCTGCATAAAGCTAAGCTCCAAGGGGGTTTTACGACCGAAAATTTTAACCATTACCTTCAGTTTCTTACGTTCCGCATTGATTTCCTCAATGGTCCCATTGAAACCGTTAAATGGTCCGTCGGTCACTTTTACGGTCTCTCCAACAAAGAATGGCACATCGAAATCTTCGCCACTCTCCTGAAGTTCATCTACCTTACCCAATATCCGGTTTACCTCAGCAAGACGCATGGGGACGGGATCGCCGCCCTTGGTATCTCCAAGAAAACCGATTACATTGGGAATGTTTCTGAGCTTGTGAGGAGTTTCTCCAACCAAACTGGCTTCAATCAGAACATAACCGGGGAAAAAATTGCGGTCTTTTGCAACTTTCTTTCCATTACGGATCTGAAAAACCTTTTCAGTGGGAATTAAGACCTGAGAAACAGAATCCTGAAGACCGCCATTGGCTATCTCATTATCGATATACTCTTTTACCTTCTTCTCTTTACCTCCGATGGCTCTAAGAACATACCACTTGTGTTGACTTTCGCTCATAGGGATCTCTCCAGGAAAAAATTAATAGAAAAAACTGTATACAACCTTCATGAAGCCTCTGAAAGTGACGTCAATACCGAAGATCAACAGTGCGATTATAAGGGAAGCAACTAATACAACAACAGCACTACCTCTTAACTCGCTCCAGGTGGGCCATGAGACCTTCTGGACAAGCTCGGTGTAGGCTTCAGTGAAATAATTCGTTAATTTCATGAGAATTTGAATTTTTAGCCGGATAGGAAGAGTCGAACTTACCTTTGCTTCCGACAAGCTATCCGTTGTAAGAGTCCCGGGCAAAAGTCCGGGACTCTTTATTTGAAGTATTTAACCCCTGCTTATTTTAAGATCTCAGTAACCTGACCTGCACCTACTGTACGTCCACCTTCGCGGATAGCGAAACGAAGACCAAGGTTAAGGGCAACAGGATAGATCAATTCAACCGTAATGGTAACGTTGTCACCAGGAAGGATCATTTCAGTTCCTTCCGGGAGGTTGATTTCACCGGTGATGTCCAGCGTACGGATGTAGAACTGAGGACGGTATTTGTTGTGGAATGGGGTGTGACGACCGCCTTCTTCTTTCTTCAGGATATAGACCTCTGCCTTGAAAGTTGTATGAGGAGTGATTGAACCTATTTTAGCAAGGATCATACCACGCTTGATCTCTTTTTTGTCGACACCACGAAGCAACAAACCAACGTTGTCACCAGCTTGTCCGTCATCAAGAATCTTACGGAACATTTCAACACCTGTACAAACTGTTTTGCGGTTTTCAGCACCAAGACCAATCAATTCGATTTCGTCGCCGGTGTGAATCTTACCCATTTCAATACGACCGGTTGCAACAGTACCACGACCTGTGATTGAGAATACGTCCTCAACCGGCATCAGGAATGGTTTGTCAACGTCGCGCGGAGGAATTGGAATCCAGGTATCAACTGCATCCATCAGTTCCATCACTTTATCTTCCCACTTCGGTTCACCATGCAGGGCACCCAAAGCTGAACCCTGGATAACCGGAGTATTGTCGCCGTCGAAATTGTAGAAAGAAAGAAGGTCACGGATCTCCATCTCAACCAGTTCGAGGATTTCAGGATCGTCAACCATGTCAACTTTGTTCATGAAAACAACCAAACGTGGAACGTTTACCTGACGTGCAAGCAGGATGTGCTCACGTGTCTGAGGCATAGGTCCGTCAGTTGCAGCGACTACGATAATCGCGCCATCCATCTGGGCAGCACCAGTTACCATGTTCTTAACGTAGTCAGCGTGACCAGGACAGTCAACGTGTGCATAGTGACGCTTTTCAGTTGAATACTCAACGTGGGCTGTATTAATAGTAATACCACGCTCTTTTTCTTCCGGTGCATTGTCGATAGAATCGAATGATTTGATTTCGCAAAGACCTTTTTTTGCCAATACCATGGTAATAGCAGAAGTAAGCGTAGTTTTTCCGTGGTCAACGTGACCAATAGTACCAATGTTTACGTGGGGTTTAGACCTGTCGTAATGCGCTTTTGCCATAATAAATAATTTTTAATTCTAGTTATATATTTCAGTTCATCTAATCTCTTTTAAACCAATAGGCTGTAAGCTTTTCAGCCACAACCATACCACTCTTAGCGGTCGCTCACTAAGAACCTTAAAGCAAACTGGAGCGGGAGACGGGACTCAAACCCGCGACCCTCAGCTTGGAAGGCTAATGCTCT
>CAYHQN010000159.1:0-8374 GCA_964358545.1 uncultured Tangfeifania sp.
AAGATCCAGAAATACATCATCGACATTGTCTTCTCTACCCGCGAACCTGGCGGGCACGGACTAGCGAAATTCAAAGAGATGATCACCTATGGTGCCTCTCCACGTGCCTCCATCAGTCTGGCCCAGGCTTCAAAAGCATATGCATTCATCAAACGTCGGGGTTATGTCATTCCTGAAGACATCCGCGCCGTGTGCCACGATGTTTTGCGTCACCGCATCGGCTTAAGCTACGAAGCAGAAGCCAACAACCTGACGGCCGAAGAGATCATCAGCGAGATCCTCAATACGGTAGAAGTACCTTAGCAAAGTTATGAGTGATGAGTGATAAGTTTTGAGCGAATTGCAACTTTCAACTCTTGAATAACTCTAGGCACTTTAGTCACTTTAGTTCACTTTAGGCACTTCACAATAGTGCTTAGATTTTAACCAATATCACGATAGTGGAAGCAACTGAACTATTAAAGAGAGTCAGAAAAATTGAGATAAAAACCCGCGGTCTTTCCCGGAATATCTTTGCCGGCGAATACCACAGCGCCTTCAAAGGGCGTGGTATGGCTTTCAGTGAGGTTCGGGAGTACCAGTTCGGCGACGATATCCGCAACATCGACTGGAACGTAACTGCCCGATACAGCCACCCTTTCGTCAAGATTTTTGAGGAAGAAAGGGAGTTGACGGTGATGCTGCTGATCGACGTAAGCGGATCCAATGATTTTGGAACCGTCGGCCGGCTCAAACGACAGTTGATCACCGAAATCGCTGCCATCCTCTCTTTTTCTGCCATTTCGAACAACGACAAGATCGGAGTGATCTTCTTCTCCGACAGGATCGAGAAATTCATCCCGCCCAAAAAGGGGCGGACCCATACCCTCAGGATCATCCGCGAATTGATAGAGTTCAAGGAAGAATCCAACAAGACGGATCTTCCGCTGGCACTGCAATACCTGACCAATGCCATGAAACGGCATGTCACCGCATTTCTGATCTCCGACTTCATGGATCAAAACGAAGGGTTGGAACAAGCCATCTCCATTGCCAACAACAAACACGACGTGGTCGCTTTGCATATCTTCGATGAACGGGAAACTGAACTGCCCTCTATCGGGATGATCAAGCTCAAAGATGCCGAAACAGGCGAATACGTTTGGGTAGATACATCGAGCAGCTCGGTACGTAAAGCATACATGTATCACTGGTTGAATTCGAAAAAAGAGATGGAAACCCTTTTAAAAAAGACAGGTATTGATTATATATCCATCAGTACCCGGGAAGATTACGTCAAATCTTTGGTCGCCCTTTTCAAAAAAAGAGAACACAAACTTTGATCTACATTATGTTGAGACTAAAATATATTCTACTCTTTCTGATTTCCCTCACTTCACTCAACTTTGCGCATGCCCAGCAACCAAAGGTAAGTGCATCCCTGGAAAGGGATTCCATCTGGTTGGGAGATCAGATCAAGATGATTCTGGTGGCGGAATACCCTGCCGGCAGCAGACTTACTTTTCCGGTGCTGAAGGATAGTTTGTCGAACGGAGTGGAGGTAATTTCCAAATCGAAGATCGACTCATCCAAAATTGGTGATGGGATGATGCAGATGCGTCAGAGTTTCATGATCACTGCCTTCGATAGCGGACCACATCCCATTGCCCCGTTTGTATTTGCCATGCATTCAGCCATTGCTAAAGATTCCCTGCGAACCAATTCGCTGAAAATTTTCGTGAAGGTGCCGAATGTGGATCTCAAAAAAGGTTTTACCGATATTAAAAAGCCTTACGGAGCGCCAATCACTTTCAAGGAGGTAGCTCCCTGGATCTTAGGGATCATCCTGATTGCCTCCATCGTCTTTTTCATTTTGTATGCCATCAACAGGAGGCGAAAAAATATTCCGCTCTTCACATTGCCCGTAAAGCCGAAACTGCCTCCGCATGTTGTCGCGCTGAGCGAACTTGATAAACTGAAAGAGGAGCAGCTCTGGCAGCACGACAAGGTAAAGGATTACTACACACGCCTCACCGACATCATCCGGGTATACCTGGAAAATCGGTATGAGGTTCCGGCTATGGAGCAGACCACCCACGAAATCCTTGTCCAGTTCAAGGGAGACAACTCCCAGATCAAAGGCAAACTTTTTACAGGGTTGCAGAAAACACTTGATACCTCCGACCTGGTAAAATTTGCCAAATACACCCCACTGGCCGACGAAAATCATTTTGTGTTGGTGCAGGCCTATAATTTGGTAGAGGAGACCAAAATAGAGCCGGTGGAAGTAGCGAAAAAACAGACCCCGCAGGTTGCAGGACCGGAGGTTGAGAAAGAGAATACAGGTGCAAACGAAACTGAAAAGCAGCCATGAACATAACATTTGCACGTCCCGAATATTTTTACCTGCTGCTGGTATTACTTCCTTTGATAGGATGGTACATCTGGAAGCAGAAGAGGTCGAGCGCAAGTATGCGTATCTCGACGATCTCTCCGTTCAAGAATGCACCCAGAACCTGGAAACACTATCTGCGTCACCTGCTGTTTGTGATGCAGTTGGGAGTCTTGTCCCTGCTGATAGCGGCCCTGGCCAAACCGCAGTCGTCGAGCAGCTGGCGCAACCAGACCATCGAAGGGATCGACATTATCATTGCCCTCGATATCTCCGGATCCATGCTTGCCCGCGATTTTCAGCCCAACAGGCTTGAAGCGGCCAAAAATGTGGCCAGCGAATTTATCGCCGGACGGGAATTCGACCGGATGGGACTTGTAATCTTCTCTGCCGAGAGCTTTACCCAATGTCCTTTGACAACCGACAGGGCTGTCCTTTTGAACCTCTTTCACAACATCGAAAGCGGTATGATTGAAGATGGAACAGCCATCGGACTTGGATTGGCCAATGCCGTTTCCAGACTTAAAGACAGTGAAGCCAAGAGTAAAGTGATCATTCTTCTCACCGACGGGGAGAACAACCGTGGCGAAATCGCCCCGATCACAGCGGCAGAAATTGCCAAAACATTCGGTATCAGGGTATATACCATTGGAATAGGGACCATCGGTACTGCTCCGTTCCCTGTTCAGACTCCTTTCGGTATCCAGATGAGGGATATCGAGGTCAAGATTGACGAGAAGACGCTTCAGACCATTGCCAATCTGACCGACGGGAAGTATTTCAGGGCTACCAACAATTTGAAACTGGCCGAGATCTACAAAGAAATCGACCGTTTGGAGAAGTCAAAGATTGACAGTAAGGAGTTGAGTTCAAAAACGGAAGAGTACAAAAGGTATGCTGTTCCGGCCTTGCTTCTGGCCCTTTTCGTCCTGTTTCTTCAGTTGACCTATTTAAGAAAATTACCGTAACGCACTGAAAATTAATTCATATGGATTCGTTCAGATTCGCTCATCCCGAATATTTCTATATCTTCCTGGTTCTCCCTGCGTTGGTCTTCCTCTTTCTCTTTAACAGGATCCTGCGGGCCAGGAAACTGAAAAGCTTTGGAGAGTCGGAGTTACTGGAGCAGCTGATGCCCAATATTTCGACCGGAAGACCGGTCGTCAAATTTATCCTGTGGCTGCTCGCCATTACATGCCTGATCACTGCCCTTGCACAGCCCCAGTTCGGATCAAAACTGACCCTGACAAAACGAAAAGGGGTGGAATTGATTATCGCGCTGGATGTTTCAAACAGCATGAAAGCGCAGGATATCAAGCCCAACAGATTGGAGCGGGCCAAACGTGCCATCGCCAAACTGACCGACCGGCTTAAAAATGACAAAATCGGACTAGTGGTCTTTGCCGGTCAGGCTTATGTCCAGTTGCCAATCACGGCTGACTATTCATCGGCCAAGCTTTTTCTGGAATCCATTACTACTGATGTCGTGCCGGTTCAGGGTACTGCCATCGGCGCAGCCATCGAAATGGCGATGAAATCTTTCTCACCGAACTTCGAAGGGAGCAAAGCCATCATCATCATCACCGATGGTGAAAATCACGAAGACGATGCGGTAGGGATGGCTAAAAAAGCCAAAGACAAAGGAATTGTAGTGCATACCATCGGCATGGGCCTGCCCCAGGGCGCGCCTATCCCGATGACGGAAGGCAGCAGCGACTTCCTGAAAGATAAAACGGGCAGCATCGTGGTAACCAAACTGGACGAACCGATGTTGACCCAGATCGCAGGAGCCGGCGGTGGCTCTTACATTCGAGCCAATAATGCCGAAGTTGGACTCAACAATCTTTTCAATGAGATCGAAAAAATGCAAAAAACGGAGATGGAATCCCGCGAATATTCCGAATACAACGACCAGTTTCCGGTATTCCTTGCCCTCGCATTTTTCCTGATCCTTGCAGATTTCCTGATCCTGGACCGGAAAAACAAGTGGCTCAAAAATTTCAGGTTATTTGGAATAAACAAACAACAACTATGAAACGATATATCATCCTAATCATCTTCCTTTTACCCGCTTTTGTGGCCCTCGCCCAAAAGGAGAGGAAGTTTGTCCGGGAGGGCAATAAATGGTTTGAAACCGGCTTGAAGGATACTGCCAAACTGGATACCGTCAGTTTTGGTAAGGCAGAAGTGGCCTACCGCAGGGCACTGGAGTTAAAACCTGAGGACCACCAGTGGCAGTTCAACCTGGCCGATGCGCTCTACAAACAGAAGAAGGCCGACGAGTCTGCCAAAGAGTTCGGAGATATCGCTGAAAAAGCGGCGCTTCCCATCGACAAATCGATGGCCTTTCACAACATGGGAAACTCTTACCTGGTTCAGAAGAAATTGGATGAAAGCATCGCCACCTACAAAAAGGCGCTGCGCCTTACACCAAACGATCCTGAGACCAAATACAACCTCGCCTACGCCATGAAAATGAAAAAGGAAGAGGAGAAGAAAAAGCAGCAAAACAAGGATAAGGATAAAGACAAGGACAAAAATAAAGATCAGAACAAGGATCAAAATAAGGATAAGAATAAGGACCAGAACAAAGATCAGGACAAGCAAAAGCAGAACCAGGATCAAAACAAGGATCAGCAAAAAGATCAAAAACAGCAGCCACAACAGAATAAAATATCAAAACAGAATGCTGAGCAGATGCTTCAGGCACTGGAGAATGATGAAAAACAGACCCAGGAAAAGGTAAAAAAAGCCCAGGCACTCAAGGCAGAGAAAAGGAACGTGGATAAAAATTGGTAAAAACAAAGTGACTAAAGTGACTTGATAATAAAAGATAAAATAACGATTATATACTTATGCTTTTTAAGAAGTTAAAACTCATACTCCTCTCCCTTTTCTTCACGTTGCCCGGATGGGCGGCCGACAAGGTCGTATTTACCATGGAGGCCCCTCAGGTCGTTGAGCTTGGAGAGCAATTCAGGCTGGCCTTTTCGGTCAATGCCAATGGCCAAAATCTCAAACTTCCAAATCTTAGCGATTTTGATGTGCTGATGGGGCCATCCACCTCCCAAAGCACCTCTTTCCAGATCATCAACGGGGTTAGTTCCCAGTCGGTTTCGTATTCCTATCTTTACGTCCTTCGTGCAAAAAAAGAGGGACACTTCACCATCAATCCCGGTTCCATCACGGTAGGCGGAACAGAATACACCTCCAATTCACAAACTGTTGAGGTAGTGAAAGGTTCGGCCAAACCTTCAACTGGCGGTGTCGACGAACCCACCTCCACTCCGGGTACGGTTCCCAAAAAAGACCTTTTCGTCAGGATGAACCTAGACAAACGGTCACTCTACAAAGGGGAACACCTTACCGCCACCATAAAAATCTATTCGAAGGTCAACCTGAATGGTTTTGAGGACATCTCCATACCAAATTTCGAGGGATTCTGGTCGCAGGACATCCAGCTTCCACAACAAATATCCCTGCAGAGGGAGACTTACCTTGGCGAAATTTACAACGTAGGTACACTAAAAAAGACCCTGCTTTTCCCTCAGCAAACGGGAAATATCTCCATTGGTTCGGTAAAAATTGACTGCATCGTTCAGCAACGTGTCAAAAAGACGCAGAGCATGTTCGACGATTTCTTCGACTCCTTTGCCAATGTGAAGGCCACCATCATCAGCGATCCGGTCTCGGTCAATGTTTCCCAGCTGCCCGCTCCACCTGCCGGATTCTCGGGTGCTGTCGGTAAATTTGACATTCGCTCCTCCATCACGGCCAAAAATGTCAGGGAAAACGATGCCATTACCATCAAACTGGATGTGACAGGTAATGGAAACATCAAACTGATCAACCCGCCGAAAATCAGTTTCCCTGCCGATTTTGAGGTGTACGATCCCAAAACCAACAGCAATTTCAACGCTTCCGAGCAAGGCCTCAACGGAAACATCTCCTTCGAATACCTGTTCCTGCCAAGGTTTGCCGGCACCTACACCATACCGGCGGTCAACTTCGTCTATTTCGACACCGATTCTAAAAGATATGTGACCAAAACAACGGAGGAGTACAAGATCAAGGTTGAGAAAGGAGACGGCTCTCGTGCTCAGACAGTCAATGCTGTTGCCAAAGAGGACCTGAAGCAAATTGGCACAGACATCCGTTACATCAAGAGCTCAGTTACCGAATTTCAGGCCAAAGGCTACACCTTCTTTGGTTCCTTCACATTCTGTCTGCTATACATCGGTGGCATTCTCACTTTGCTGGCCATTTACCTGCTAAATCAAAAACGGATCAGGGAAAATGCCAATGTAGCCAGAATGAAAAACAAGAAGGCAAGCAAAGTGGCACTCAAAAGGCTCAAAGAGGCCAGTCAGCATCTTCATGCCGGTTCGAATGAGAAATTCTACGAATCCGTTACCCGTGCCTTCTGGGGTTACCTCAGCGACAAACTGACCATCCCGGCATCAGAACTATCCAGGGACAAAGCATCCGATGAACTTGCCAAACACGAAGTTTCTGCAGGGATCATCGAACGCTTTGTACAAATTCTGGATACCTGCGAATTCGCCCGCTTTGCCCCGGGTGGAGGTTCAGAAAAGATGAAGGAGCTCTTCGATGAGGCAACAGAGGTGATGTCGGTAATGGAGAAAGAGATCAAATAGCCCCGGGTTTCAACCCGGGGTTAGGAATGGTGATTACCAGCCGTCCGCGATCGCAAATAGAAAAATGGTTGTTGATCGTTTCGGACGGAAGGAACATATGGATAACAAAAAATAAAAATAGTAACATGATGAGAAATTTCACCCCAAAATACATGCTTTTGCTGCTTTTGTTTGGCAGTACTCATCTCCTTAAAGCACAGCCTGCCGCTTTGCAGGATTCGCTGACCAAAGGCAACCAGCTTTATACTTCGGGGAAATATACCGCAGCAGTTAATACATACGAGGCAATTTCAGCCAAAGGGTTCGAGTCTTTCGAGCTCTATTACAACCTCGGAAACGCCCTTTACAAATCCAACAACATCACTTATGCCATCCTCAACTACGAGCGGGCGCTGAAACTTTCACCCGGTAACGAAGATGCACTCTTCAACCTCAATATGGCCAAACGGCAGGTGGTCGATAACATCGACCTCCTTCCGGAACCCGGTTTTCTGCGCTGGTGGCACGAACTCATCAGCTCCCGCCCGGCCGATAGCTGGGGCACGCACTCACTCATCAGTTTTTTTCTCTTCCTTACTTTAATAGCGCTTTTCCTCTTTGCCACCACCATCCGGAACAAACAGCTTACCTTCTGGTTCGCCGTTGTTGCCCTCTCATACAGCCTGGTCACCTTCTCCTTTGGCTCAAGCCAGCGGAGCAAACTGGTCCACCACAACAGCGGCGTCATCACCGAGCGTAGTGTCCGCATGAAAGGTTCTCCCAGTGAAACCGGAACTGAACTCTTCATCCTCCACGAAGGACTCAGCGTGCAAATCACCGACAAACTGGGCGACTGGATCGAAATCCGGCTTGCCGACGGAAATAAGGGGTGGGTGAAGGAGAGCGCGGTGATTCGGATTTAAGGATGACTGGGACGACTGGGACGACTAGGACGACGGAGATGACGGAAGAAGACTGGGGGCCTAAGGACTAGGGGACTGGGAGATGAGAAAATGAGCGAAGTAACTTAGGGAACCCTTACTGAGACATTGTAATATAGAAATAGAACAACTGCAGACAAAAAAAACTATAAAAATCGTATTCGGATCACTTTATTTTCTCGCAATCAGGATAATATAAACCTTATTTTTATAATTAATCTTAGTAGAAAGGTAGATGTAAGGAGAACAGTATCTTATTATCTTATTTTATGATCATTTGGAAATAAGATAATAAGATTAGGCTTCAATCCAATTCGCAATTCTACTAAGATAATAAGTTAAAAATAAGATTTATATTATCGAAATTTTATCAGCGATTCAGCGAGAACATTATTTTGGTGTTTGTAACAATGGGTGATTGACAT
>CAYHQN010000160.1:0-8317 GCA_964358545.1 uncultured Tangfeifania sp.
TGGAACTATAGAATTAAACCAAATTGTGAACAGGTTATTTCTTGACAGATACTAAAATACATTTTTTTTTGACTATTAAATTCCGCATAAAGTGATGGCACCTATCTTAAAAACGATTTGTGCCTAATTCTATACCGTGATAATACGATCAAATTCACTTAATTGTATCGTATTACCGATGAAGAATGGTACGAGGAGATGAAGGAAGATCTTGAGAATCTGATTATATAGATATCAACTGCATCGAGCATAGCCTGATTGATTTCTCCGTTCATGTTTTCGTTGGAAGCTTCGAATGAGATTAAAATTTGGTGTTTCCCTTTTGACAGCCTGACTGCCAAGGCATTGGTGTATCCCCAGTTTGACCATTCGTTGGTCCCTCTTTGGGGAAGGACAACGGTACCAGCAAATTTGCCATCAACTATTAACGTGCGGATTGCACATTTGTTTTCGGTATTTATCGGGCCGTTGCCGTTTGCATAACGGAAGTTAATTGCGTAGGTTCCGGTAATATCTGTTTCCACTGGAATGGTAATGTTGCGGTTAATTGTCTTGCTGATTTCGACAAAACCTTCACCCTGATAGTTTTTGTAAGGTTGGGTCGATTTCGGGGCAAATTTTTCAACTTCATAACTCTTATGCAACTTGCTATTGACAACAATCACCGGTTCGGAAGCGAAAGACGAAACGTTGTTCGCATCCTTCGCCATTACCTGATATTCATCAAAAACAGCTACCGTAACTTTTAGGGAACTCTCTTCCGTTTGCTGAAAAACCTTCCCATTTTTTAGAATGGTGTACAATCTGGCACCGACAATGGGGTTCCAGGATAGCTTTCCTTCAGCATAATTTGCAGCAGGTGTTTCTAAAGTAGTGTAGTTAGACACTTTATTGATTCTTGATCCGGTCAATTCATTGCTAGCCAAAACGATTTTAATGGAATGAGTTCCGGTCAGGGTGCAAGGAATTGCTGCATGAACAGTGCTTTTCCCATCCAGGTCGAAAGATTTAATTTGGTTGCCAAAACCCTCCAATCCGATGTTCAAAACTGCATTCCGGTATTTGAAATTGGTAAGGGATCGTTTTCCTGCCAGCGCTTTCGGTACAAATGGATGAAATAGCAGGCTGTCCGATTGAAAATCAATGCCGAATAAAACTTTATGAACCAGGCTAAGACTACCGGAAAGGCTCCAGAGCATGTTGCTGGAATTGATTTGTGTTCCGGCAAAATCGCCGTTATCAACTACAAAATTTTCCTTGTTGGTCAAAAAAAGTGCAGCAGGACGATAAACGGCGGCAATTGACTCCAGCACCGATTTTTCATTACCGGCTTTGGCTGATGCCAGGGCCCAGTATGATTGTACAAACGGCCAAACGGCATTGTTGTGATAAGGTTGGATGGCCGGAATCTGTGGGTAAATACACGAAATTCCATAATTGGTCACCGGCGTATTTTCGATAACTGACTTTTGTTGCCGGGTATCAGCAATTCCAAAAAGTACGCATAAAGCTTCTCCAAGCGCTTCGGAACGTGGCGACAAACTTTTGAAATTTCTTCCGTAGAGGTATTGACCGTAGTACCCTTTATCGTTCATCCACAAATACGTGTTAACCCCTTTTTTGATGTAGGCCGCAATCTGACTGTATTTTTCGGCTGCCTGCCGGTCATTGAGCAACTTCGCCATTTGCGATAGTACTATATTGGCCTGATAATGAATGGCGTTGGTTCCCAGATTTTCCGATTCGTAAATATCGACCGGCTGCATCCATCTTGGGTAAGTCTGTTCGCGCCAGTCGAGAAATGACGATTCGCCATGCATCATTCCGGTGACAAGGTCGAAAGCATTGTTCTGATCGTCCTCATCCGAGTTTTTGATAATGGTATAAGCCTGGCGCAACCAATCCTGATTGCCGGTTGCTTTATACAATTCCCAGGCAGCTACAGCCCAGATCATGCGGTCGGTAGATGCAGGATAGGCGCCACCGGTACCGGTATCCTGGATAATACGCCCGTTTTTTACCTTCCGGAGCAAACTGTATTTCGCCACTTTGGGTTGCAAGTAAGCCATCGACAGAATAATGCTGTAACTGATATCGCGCGTCCAAACCCCGGCCCATTCCTTTCCGGTGCGAAAGGTACTGTCGGGTTCAATCGCATTAATCATTTCATCAATTGCCAGGTTGTAAATGGCATCAGAAATGGGGTAATCTGAATGATATTGTGGAAATGCCGAAATATCACGAACTTGTTTCCATTGCGCGGCAGTCTGCTTCTCATTGCTTTTGGCATTCATAATCAAAGTAGTTTCATAAATGCCGTTGCCATCAGGATCTTTCAATTGTAGTTCCGGACGAGTATGCAGATTGTTAAAGTCCCACATTAGAGGAGCAGCATTCCCGGCAACATAAACGCCATTAAAATCGGCTTGATCTAATTTATCGCCGTTGTATAAGGTATAAAATCCTTTTCCTTTGAAGGCTTTCAGTACTTCCCGCATATCCAGCCGAATCGTCCAGTGCGTGTTCGGAGCTAAATTGACCCCATCTGCAACTGCGACAGTTTGGATAAGTTGTTTCCCATACTGAACTGTTGTAACACAATTACCATTTTCAGGCTGAAGCGTTACATGATGATCCTGCCCGGAAGCCATCTCATTGTCATGCAGGTTAATGCTGAATTTAAAAGTAATGTTTGGACTGTATTTGTCGGCATCAGGACTTCGGTAATTCGAACTCATTTCTCCGGGGGAGATCGCTATAGCTTTGAAATTGGCTTGTTCTACCCGATTATTGTAGATGCTGTACGTATCAGTTATGTAAATTAATCCATCTCCGGATTGTGCGAATGCAATTGTTTGTAATCCGCAAAACAGCGTTGACAGATATAAGTTTCTTTTACTCATTGATTTATTTGTTGATTACAATTTCAGTCGGTGTGCCGTTATCCTGCAATTTAATCGAACAGGTTTTGGTCAGCCTATCCCAACTCCAAACAGTTTTTTCTGAGATTTCATACCAGGATTTCTCAAGCTTATCTGGATTGGTCGATTTTATTTTTCCGGAATTCAATAAGATCGATTGAGGGGCCTGGTCCAGATGTATTTTGATCCCAAAATTCCGATCTATAATCTGATTCCGCCCGTTCTCATTGTGCCTGAGGATGTTCACTTTCCATGCTTCTTTAGCTGAAATGCATTTTACCTCTGTTTTACTGCAAATGTCCTTTTTGTAATCATTCGTTTCCCCATCGTCTTCGTACAGCATAAAAGATGCAGATCGTCCTTCTAAGGCTGGGAAAACCTCGAACCAAACCGGCGCATTTTTCTTTTCTCCGATATATTGCATAACCGGTATTTGTGGAATAATTGAACCGCGTTTTACAAACATCGGTGTTGTTTCCAAAGTTACGGGAAAATCAATCCACTGCTTGCCCTGATAGCTTTTCTGAGGATGATTAAAATCGATCCATTCCCCTTCAGGCAAATATATATTTTTTGATGAGGCTCCTGGTTCTACAATCGTAGCCACCAGCAATTCTTTACCAAACAGAAATTGCGAATTCAGGTTGAAGGTTTCGGGATCATCCTGATATTCAAGCATCAGTGCCCGTATCAGCGGCAATCCGGTATCATAAGCTTGTCGGGCATAAGTATAAATGTAAGGGAACAATTTATATTTCTGTTCGATAGCTTTTTTACAGATTGCTTCTGCTTCTTTTCCAAACAGCCATGGTTCCACTGCATTATTTCCTTCGTGGTGCGCCCTGCTGATAGGGTTGAAAACGCCAAACTGCATCCATCGAACATACAATTCGCTCATGGCTTCGTAATTGGTAATGTCGCCACAATAGCCCGAGATGTCACAACTCCAGAACGGGATTCCGCACATTCCCGAAGAAAGTGCTACCGGAATCTGATTTTCCAGTTTTTTCCATCCCTCCAGGACATTATTTCCATCACCAGTATCGCCCGACCACCCAAACGTGTATCGCTGCATCCCGGCAAAACCGGCACGGGTCATTTGAAAAATGCGCCGGTTTGGGTTTCGTTTTTCAAATTGTTCAGTGACTACTTTATCCCAGGTCAGACCATATACGTTATGGATTTCATTGTGCATGCCTAAATGGTGCTTCATGAACAGGCGGTCGGTGCTTTCTTCGTTGCACCAGGCCGGTTCGCCCATATCAGTCCAAAAACCGCGAACGCCATCATCGATCACCTTTTGCTGATATTTTCCCCACCAATCGGCCACTTCGGGTTTGGTAAAATCGACAACCCCGCAATTGCCTCCCCAGGGCCAGGGCATATCATAGGTTTTCCCGGTGCGTATATCTGTGGTAAAATATCCAAGCGAATCGGCTTTCTGCCATTGTGTCATCGAATCTTTGAAATCTGCAGTGTGCCAGTCTGGCGAATTACCTTTTGAAACAACAGGATCCTGTGAAACAATGATTTTAAAGCCCATTTTTGAGAGATCAGCCACCATGCCACGGGGATTTTCATATGCCCGGGGATTCCAACTAAAATCCTGAAGGTGCTGCGTCCAGCCAATGTCCTGATAAATAATATCGCAAGGGATTTGGCGATCGCGGTAACCCTGAGCAATTTCGCGGGTCAGTTTTTCATTGGTGAGCATACCCCGGCATTGTGAAAATCCTAAAGCCCAGGCTGGCGGCATAATTGGCCTCCCTGTCAACTCCATATATCGGCTGATCATTTGCTTGTAGGTCGGACCGTAAATAAAATAATAAACCATCTTGCCACCTGGCGTTGAAAATGAATAATAGTTCGTGGCCTCAACACCAAAGTCATATTCCGTTTTGTAGGTATTGTCGAAGAAAATGCTGTAACCGGCACTGCTTATGAAAAACGGAATGCTTTTGTACAATGGATCTTCATGAATGTCATAGCAGGGCTTATCGCTGTTCCACATTCTGAACCTGCTTCCAACTCTGTTGATTGGTCCGTTCTTTTCTCCAAGTCCATATATCCTTTCGCCGGGACGAAGTGTTTTGTAGCTGGACATTTTCAGTGAATCTTTTTCGAAACCGCGATTTATAAAATCTTCCATCAACAATTTCTGGTATTTATCAAAAATCCGGATTTGAAACGGCGATTTATTGATCCGGACAATCAGGTCGCCGGTATAAATTTCGAAACTCAGCGGTTGCTCCGAAACATTTAATTTGGCCGATTCATCTCCTTTTTTGATCACAACAAACGATTCGTTGTTTTGTTTGAAATTATCCTGATCGTACCAGATTTTCAGGATGCCGGAGCTAACCTGCTCCAGTTGAACTTTTATATTGTTTTCGCAGGAAAATACTGCTTTGTTGCCCTGCACTTCGTACGAAAGACATTTGCCGGGAATAACAGCACTTTGGGCTGATAAAGCGAATGTTATACTAGCCAATAAAAACCAGATTTGAAAAATAAATCTTAAATATTTAGACATGGTACTTATCCATTAAAAAGATTGCTACTATTATTTTCCTTCAATTCTTAGAATAACACAACCATGAGCGGGAATACTTTTCGAGATGGAAGACATCCGCCCCAAATCTACATGAAGCCACATATCCCGAACTGTTGCCGACTTTAATCCGAGTTGGGCCATAAAGTCAATGTTACGGGTTTGTATACTATCTTCCCGGTTGAAAAGTCCTACGACCCAGTCGCCATTGGATAGTTGTCCTTTCCAGATTTGGCTGGCCGGATTTGCTGGATCACTGGCCAGTGGTTTTCCAACAAAGCCATCTTTGTTCAACGCGAGCAATTCCGAATTTTGGTAGAATCGGGCATTGTCACCTATCGAACTGCTTAAATCGGAAATGGCCACTGGTCCGCCTGCCATCAATTGCCAGGATACGGCAGATTTCTTCTCTTCATCATTACCAAATGTATTCAGGCGTGTAAAATCGCCATCCAGAATCATTTTGCCACGCCCCGAAAGTCTGGACCAATAAATAAATCCATCGCATGGGTTGGCATAAACCGACCACCATTGACGTTGCACACCCCGGTACAGTTCGCTGAACCGCTTCCAGCCTTCGGTCGCAATATCCTCGTTGATGCGAATCATGTTGCCATATTTCTTTTCCACCCGGCCATCGTCTTTCAGGTGTGGCATGACCAGACTCAGGAAAATATGATGCTTGTCGCAGGCCTCTTTCATCCATTTCAGCTGAAGCTCGTAATGCGCTTCAGGCCGGTCGGGACGGCCAACCAAGGTGCCCTTATCGATGCCGTCTTCATACCATGAAAGAAAATCGACTCGTAAAAAACTTACCCCGCAGCTTGCAAAATAATCGATATACCCTTTCACAAACTCTTCTGCTCCCGGCTTAGTTACATCAACCCAATACAAGGTATGGTCACCCCCATTGTACCCAAACCTGTCGCCTTTCAGCCCCCGGTCATTGGAGAAATGGTAGGTGGTATCTACAATATCACAGATTTTAATGTTGGTGCCGATTACGGTCTTCGAGGTATCTGCAACGGCTGCCGGGGTCACCCACATCGGGTTATAATACACACCGAATTTCAGGCCTTTGGCCTTCAGGTATTCCCCCATGTCTTTCCAGGTCATGATCCAGCTATTATGATGTTTTAGCACGTAGCCGTTTGCATTGGTTTGGCTAGAGCCTTCAATCCATCCATCAGCGACAATCATATCATAACCATAGGATTTAAAGTTCTTTTCAACCCAGTTCGCCTGTTCTTTCCAGACATCCTGCGGAAGATAATCATTGTGTGTATATTGATATTCGTAACTGTCCCAGTAGAGCGGTGCCTTGTATGGATTATCTTGCGCAAGTACCTCGATGGTTGAGCAAACAACCAAACATGTAAATATTAATATTAAACTATTCTTGCACATTGACATAAATTGTAAAGGCAAAACATTGATGGGGAGGCAAAAATTTGTCTCCATAAATTCATCTTCAAAAATTTATTCAACCAAATTGTACTGGATATTTCCGATTATAGTTCAAAAGCAGGAGGTTGCCTCACAAGTCATCATATTATTTATTCCCGTTAACCTAAATTTGTATCGCGAACTGACTCTCGACAAGGTAGTTCAGGATAACCTGGCTTTGACTTTTGGGACAACCTCCTAAATACTTTTCCTTATTGCTTCTGAATATTTAGTGAGAGAGACTCAACATTCACTGTAAGAACATAATTTCCAGCTGCTGTGATGTTCCATTTATTATCGTCTGAAGCCCCGCCAATGTGCAGATACATGTGCGAATCATCGATTCTCATGTACATATTCTGGCCCCAATCGGTATTGCGGTTTACGGGGAATTTGAATTCACCGGCAACCATTGGTCCGGAATAAGTAAAAATACATCCGTCAGTAGCGTCTTCCTTCATTTCAATCGCTTTATCAATGCTCCAGCCAATTGGCGTAGCACTGCCTACCATATACAATTTCAAACGATTAATCGAAATTGTATTGTCGAGTAGATTGAGCATAATGGTGTAATACCCCTTTTTAGCGATCGTCCATTTATTATCATCGGAAGCTCCTCCTTTGTGCAAATACATGTGAGAATCGTCAGTTTTCATATACATATCCTGACCCCAATCAGTATTGCGGTTTACCGGAAATTTAAATTCACCAGGCAACATCACTCCTGAATAGGTGAAAAGGAACGGATTTACTGTACTTTGTACCAATGGGACAGCTTTCGAAATATCCCAACCAATTGGAGAAGAACTGCCCACCATATAAATCTCACTGTACGCCGGCAAGTTCATTTTGCTGATCGTTATTGTTAGATCGAGTAAGCTAACGGTTACTTTGTAAACTGCTGTTTCGCTGATAGTGAACTTGTTATCCGCCTGACTATCCAACGTGCGGTAAACAATATGTGTATCATCGGCACCTTTTTGATAAGATGGCAGGAATTGTCCCTTAGTGGTTATAAATTTGAGTTCACCGGCACTCAATGTTCCCTGATATACAAAGACAGTAGGATCGCTCTGAGGTTTCATTGTTAAAGCAGTTCCGGCATCCCAACCGTTGGGGGAAGCGCTGCCTATCAAATATAAGGTTTTGCTTACAGGTTGATAGGCAGTTGCAGAAAAACCGGATAAAGCCGAAACATCTTTAATCTCTGTAGCAGCGTGAATAGTAGCGATTACCTGAGCTTCAAGCTGAGTCGCCAAATTAGGTGCTATTTTCCAGTAATTCAGCAGGTAATCATTCAGTTCAACTCCGGTAAGACTTTTGGTATACACTCCTTTCCCTAAATCAAATTTCACGGGATTAGCGAAACTGTTCCCTTTTTTATCGATTTGCAGTTGAT
>CAYHQN010000161.1:0-8158 GCA_964358545.1 uncultured Tangfeifania sp.
CTCCCGCTTATTTGCTCAACTTTGCCCCGGAGATATACTTCTCGCGAATGGTGGGGAGAGCAGGATTCGAACCTACGAAGGCATACGCCAGCAGATTTACAGTCTGCCCCAGTTGGCCGCTTTGGTATCTCCCCTAACGGGATAATGCCACTACGACAAGAACATCATCAATTCCAAAGAGCAAACCATTTTATCCGATTTTACTCTTCAAAAATGGTTTGCAAATTTAATCTATTTTTTTTTCTTATAGTCAAATCGCCTGACTTTTTTTCAAATTATTTGTTAATGGTTTTGGTTTTGTATTTTTCCATCTGTTTTTTCAGTGCTTCTACGGTCAAATCAATGGCCTCTTCGAATGTTTTTGCCTGCTTTTTGGCAAACAATGGATCGTTGGAAGGAACAGAAAGTTTAATTTCACTCACTTTATTTTCGCGCTCTTCGTCTTTTTCGAGCTTCAATATCACTTCCGCCCCAATGACACTGTCAAAAAATTGATCCAGCTTGTTTAATCGCTTTTCACAAAAGTCAAGCAATTTTTGATCGGCTTTAAAATGAACTGTTTGTACTTTTACATCCATAATTGTTCCTCCTCTATTTTAAGCCCTTTGCCGGACTTGGTTGCACTTTCTCTTTTCTACGCTCTTGGATGAGCAAGGTTGTATATTTTCTTCAATTTCTCAAAAGAAGTGTGTGTGTATACCTGGGTAGCGGCAAGACTGGCATGTCCGAGCAGATCTTTGATGGCATTTAAATCGGCACCACGGTTCAAAAGATGGGTAGCATAGCTGTGTCGCAGAATGTGCGGACTACGTTTTTCCATGGTAGTAACCAGACTTAAGTATTTTCGGACAATCCTGTAGAGCAGCTTATCGTACACCTGCCCGCCTTTGTCTGTAATAAACAAATAACTGTTCAAATCGCCAAAAAGTTCATTACGAACCCTGATATAATTGCTGAGCTCCAATGCTATTTCTGAAGGGAAAGGGATCAACCGTTCTTTGTTCCTCTTTCCCAATACTTTCACAATATTTTCATGCAACCGTAAATCATTCATCCTGATTCCTTTCAGTTCGGCAAGCCTCATACCCGTACCATAGAACAGGGAAATGATTGCCTTGTCGCGCAACCCGGTAAAATCATCGGCAAAGAAAGAGAGATCCAGCAACCGGTCCATCTCATTCTCCTGCACGAACTGTGGCAATTTCTTCCCGCTTCGGGGTACCATCACCAGGTCGGTCGGATTCTTTTTCATCAATCCTTCCCTTAGCAAAAATTTATATAGAGAGCGCAGTGTTGACAATTTGCGTTTGACAGTGACAACCGTTAAGCCCTGATCCATCAGCGAAATGACCCATTGCCTGATCAGATGGTAGTCTACCTCAACCAAACAAAAATCCCCGACCATTTCACTGCCGAACAGTATGAATTGGTCGAGGTCTTTCTCATAAGCAGTTACCGTATGTTCGGAATACCGCTTTTCATATTTTATATAATTGAGGAAATGCGCGAGATGTTGCATCCAAACAAAGATTGAAATCGGAAGGAATTTACTAAAAAATATCCTTCAATGTGCAATCTTTAGTGATAAATCATCAATTATCTTCCGAACGTTGCAAATTCTCGATATAAATAGCCTTCTTGATCTCAGTACGACGGGTAATAGAGGGTTTTTCAAAGGCTTGACGGCCACGAAGTTCTTTGACAGCACCGGTCTTTTCAAATTTTCTTTTGAAACGTTTCAATGCCCTTTCGATGTTCTCACCGTCTTTGATAGGAATAACAATCATACGTTAAAATTTTTACTTTATTCTTTGTCTTTTCGGGTCGCAAATTTAGAAATATTCCTCAACACCTGCAAGATTTGTCGATAAATTTAGTAAAAATCTAAAAAAAATCAAGGCTGACCTTCTCCAATCATAAGATATGGCAGCAAATGTTGTAATGAATCGGACGAAAATAGCACCGCCAGATCCTCCTTCCCTCTGAATTTTCCATTGGTATCCCTAACTCGAACTATTTTCTTTGCCTGCCTGAACCCGATGTATGGGTGCTTTCCCAGTTCTGACAGTGATAGAAAATTAATCTCTATTTTCTTAATGGCAGCCGGATCAGCTACAAATTGTGGAGAAGCCTTCAACCACAATTCATCAGACATGCCGTAAATCTCCTTCAGTTGTTTTACCTCGTAAAATCCGCCAAGCAACCTCCGGTATTTAATGATTCTGGATGCCAGGACCGGACCGATACCGGGAAGCGCTTCCAACTGGGCAGAATCGGCCTGATTGACTTCAACCATTTTGAGATTTTTAATCACACTTTTCCGGGATATTGAAGCAGAGTCCTTGTTCTCTGTCCCTGACCATCCCGTATTGAAATTCTTACCAGGATTTGTTTTGAAATTTTTCGCCTCCTGCCTTTCCGGTATCATCAAATGCCCTTCCAACTTTTGGTACAGCTCATCTGTCATTCCATACAGCTTCCTGATATCCTCCTTTTTCCTGAACCTGCCCCCTTTTTGCGTATATTTTATCCAGTTGGAGGCAAGTCCTACCGGAACTCCAGCCCTGCCGAGTAGTGCCAAAGAAGGGGAACTGGGATCAAATACACCTTCAAAACTATCTTTCGGCAGCTCTTCCTTTGGAGAGACTGAAGCATGATATTTCTCTGCCTCCTCTTTCCATGCTGTTACATCGTATTCCCTTTCGGGAAGGATGTAGGGCAGCGCGAAATCCAGACACAACACACAAAGAAGGATGAACAACAGGAGCAATATCCCGTTCCTTTCCTTTCTCGTAAAGATGAAGAATTCACGAAGTTGTTGGAGATTCATCTGAACCCGGTTTTTCTTACTACAAGTTACCGAATTCTGGCGAGAAAAAAGAATGGCCCGAACCGGTTAGAAAGGATAACCTATCCCAAATACAAAGTTTACATTGCCTTTCCTGAGATAATCATTTGGAGAAATCCATCTGGCACCTTCCATCCGTGAAGGATCATGCATTTTAAACGCCAAATCAAGCCGAAGGATGACATAACTAAAGTCGTACCGGAGACCTACTCCAGATCCAACCGCAATCTCCTTGGAGAAGCTGCCAAAGTCGAATTCTGTTCCGGGACGGTTGTCTTTTATCGACCAGATATTTCCCATATCTACAAAAAGTGCCCCCTCCAGGGGCCCGGCCATATTAAACCGGTATTCGGCATTTGCCTCCAGTTTTACATCGCCTGACTGGTTTGGAAATTCATTGGGATTCTGTTGGAAGGAACCCGGTCCAAGTGTTCGTATAGGCCAAGCCCTTATTCCATTAGCCCCGCCTGAGAAAAATTTCCTTTCAAACGGAATCTGGTCCGAATTTCCATAGGCGAATGCACCGCCACCAAATGCCCGAACAACCAAAAAATTGTAATATCCGTCCATCCAGGCCTTTCTGAACTCCAAATCAAATTTAAGGTACTGGGCAAAAGGAGTGTTGAAAATTTGGAATTGTTCAATAGTCCCTCCAACAGAAAGATTTTTTGAATTTGCCAATGATTTGTTGATCAGGTAAAGCATGTTCCCTGCCGTTTCAATATTGTATTTCAGCACCAGATAACCGGATTTTTTCTGGGTTTGCGTACTGTAGGTATAGGAGTAGTTAAATGCGGTTATGGAATGATCGATGTAGGAACTCTTGATGTAAAGATTCTCAATCCGACTCAGAAAGGCCGAATCGAGCGCGAACATTTTAACCAAATTGATGTCCAATATATTAACCCGCTTGCTAACATATTCGGATGATTTCCATTGATAACCATAGGCTGAGCGGGCAATTGTCCGGGTGTAATCCGGCCGTTTTTGGTAGTTGTAGGAGATATTAAAGAAAGTTTGGGGAGTGGAATATTCGAAAAACTTAGATTTCAGAAAAGGAGCGATGAATTTCGGGATGGTGATCTTGGCATCCACTCCGGTCTCAACCGAATTAAAGGTGGTTGCGGAGTCTCCCACACCATAACTCTGCCGCTGGGTAGCTGCCTGAAACTGCAGGTCGAAGATCTCCCCGCCCCGAAACAGGTTCTTGTGCTGGTAGCCCAAATTGCCTGCAACACCTAAATTTCCAAGCGAATTGGTTCCTTCGATACTGGCACTGTAAGATTGGGGCAATCCGGGAGTCAGCTGAATATAACAATCCAGCATGGGGTATCCCAATGTATCCTTTTGTGCCGTCTCGACAAAACGAATATTGACCAGCTTAAATAGCCTCAACGCAAAATATTCATTGTAGGTTCTGTCGACCAATGCTGCACTGTAAAATTTTTTATCGGCCAAATGATTGGCATTCATCAGCAGTTCAGGCTTTAGCCATTTATTTTTTTTGTATATAAAATAATGATGCCCGATATGGAGTGTGTCCGTACGAATAGTATCCTCAACAGTACCATCGGTAAATAAGGTCGCCTGCAAATCCCCTTCGCTCTGGTAATAAAAATCCCGGAAAGTATATTTTTCGTGATTTTTCTTCGAATCAATGTCGGTGGTATCCCCCGAATTCTCTCTTTCAACGATAAGTTTTAAATCAACACCATGCACGTTTTTAGCACTATCCGCTTCGTAGTACAAAATGTTCTTGGTGGCTTTATAAAACCCTTCGTTTTGGAATTTTTTGAGCAAACGCTGGCTCTCACTGCCAAGAAGATCCGAATCAAAGAGCGAATTTGGTTTGATCAGGCTCTCTTTGTCAGGCCTTTGCATCACAGCCCTCAATGAATCATCTATGACATCCGTTTGGTATAGCTGAATGATATAAGGTTGATGGGCTGTGATGTAATAATGAACCTCGGCGCTATGGTTTTTCTTCAACACCGTACTATCCTTTACCACGGCATTGTAATAACCCTTGTTGTGCATGAAACGTTCAAACTCCAGTTTGGTTTTTTGCGTCAGGAAGGGGTCATAAATAACCGGCGCTTCCCCGATTCTTTTGAGCCAGTCATTCTCCTTTTTTTTGGATGACAGGTTGTACAAACCAAGATGGAATCTCCAAAAACCCAGGATTCGGGTATTTGGTTTCTGTTTTTGATAGCTTTTTAGGATGGTCTTGTCAATATCTTTCTGGTCGATATCAATTTTAACTTTCGAAAGGAGGTATTCATTGTCAGGGACATATTTGTTGGTCTGACAACCTGCCACCAAAAAGGGGAACAGAACGATCCATATTAAAACAGGCCTATGTAAAGGGATACACTTCAATTTCGAACAGTTAAAAACTAAAACAAAGATAATCAACCCTGCTAATTAAAAATGGATTATTTTTGGACTAAATATAGAAAACGCGAATGATCTCCAGGCAAAAGATTGATTTTATCCGTGGATTGGCACGCAAAAAAGAGCGCGAAATGGCAGGTTGTTTCGTTGCTGAAGGTGAGAAACTGGTTTTGGATCTGTTAAGGACCACCCTGATTCTTCGGGAGATATACTGCACGCAGGAGGGATTGTCTTCCATTCAATCCGGACGGTTGAAGGTGGATGCAATTCAAATTTCAGGGAAGGAGATGGAGCGCATTTCAGCATTTAAAAACCCATCTTCCATACTGGCATTGTTTGAGATTCCAACTTACCAGGAAGTTGAACCACCCTCTTTTGACGGGCTTAACCTGGTTCTTGATGGCCTGCAGGATCCCGGAAATCTGGGTACCATCATCCGGCTTGCTGATTGGTTTGGCATCGGACAGATATTCTGTTCCGAAAATTGCGTCGACAACTATAATCCAAAATGCATTCAATCGACAATGGGGGCCATTGCCCGTGTGAGGGTGCATTATCTGGATTTAACTAAGTTGCTGAAGGAGGCTGTCGGACAGAATGTTCCTGTTTACGGGACCTACATGGACGGGGAAAATATTTACCAAACAGAACTCACTTCACAGGCGCTTATTGTCATGGGAAGTGAGGGAAAAGGTATCTCTTCGGATCTTAACCGGTTCCTGACCAAAAAAATCTCCATCCCGGCTTATCCCGCAGGCAGCAGTGAACTGGAGTCGCTGAATGTGGCGGTTTCCGCCGCGATTGTTTGCGCAGAATTTCGCAGAAGAACTTTTAAACCATGAAGGTTTTGAAATACTGACTAATAAGGAAGGTAGAGGATTGGCATCGATAAACTGGTAAGTCGGAGCGGGGAAATATTTAAAACAGGTCGGAATGGGTTCCGGTACCAATAAGTGTAATGGTCTTTTGATCTTCGTTTTTGATCCATATTAAAAGCCAATCCGGTTTAATATGGCATTCCCAATATCCTTGCAACTTGCCAGATAAGATATGTGGTTTATGATTTGGTGGTACGGTTCCGGTTTCAGCAAGTTCAACAATAATCTTATCAAGCAACAGTATACTGTATTTCCGCTTTATGCACTGTTTGTAATATTTCGAGAACTGATTAGTCGCGACTATTTCATACATAAAGCTACTTTTTTAGCCTGTCCAACAATTCGTTGACATTTGGCTCCCTAATTACATTTCCCGTCTCAGCTTCATCGATTGATTTCAGTAATGTGGCATTGGGTGTTTTTTCATCGATGATTTTAGCGTAGCGTTGCGTTTTCAGGAACTCAATCATCTTCCTGGCATCTATGGTTTTTTCGTCGATTACTATTGTTGTCATGTCAAACCAATTTTTTACAAATATATAAAAGCTTTAAATTAAACACAATTGCTCAACACTCCACTTTTCGTTACAACGCTTAACCTGCTGAACACTGCCAGTAAGTATTACGCCGATCTTTCAGAACGGCGTATAGCCTCCAAAGCAGATGCAGCAAAACCGGCCATATAGATCGATCGCGATTTTTAGGAATAGGCAAATCAAAGTATCAATTACCCAAACCGGTTTCGGTTTAAGCAATCTTAGGGGTAGAATTATCCCAATCGGTTTCAGTTTAGACAATCCCAGGGGTAAATTTGCCCAATCTGTTTCAGTTTGGACCATCTTAGCGGTAATTTGCCCTCTTAATTTTCAGTTAAGGCAATCTTAGTGATCAATTAGCATGAACCGGTTCAGGTTCTGATCAGCCGGGGCATATTTTAGCTCCCTACCTTTCAATTTTCTGCCAAAACTTGAAAATAATTCTAATTTTCAGGCAATTAATGAAAATAATGTGATAACTTAGCTCGTATCATTAATCCCTTAAATAATGAGATATGAAACAATCACTTGAGCCTTTGCGTGTGTCCATGTTGACCAACATGGAAGGTGGCCAGTTAATGAAACGCCACTTGAATGACCTCCGGTCCATTGACCCGGCTTTACTGACGGATGCGCCCTTTACTACCTACGTTCAGGATCTGACCGGATATGCTGAAAAGTATGAGAAAGCGCTTGCCCAGGTGCGCAAGAATGAAGAAACCGAAAAAATCATGTTGGCCGACAACGTTCGCGACAGAGCGTTGGATGCTTTCGGAAAAGCGCTGAAACTATATGCGGTTTCAGATGACGAAGCTGAAGTGGAAGCCAGCCGGGGCTTGCGCATTTTGTTGGACACTTACAAGAATCTGGCCAGTACCAACTATGAAGCCGAGACCATTGGCATCGACAAACTGGTGAGTGAACTGGCCCGACCTAACTACAACTCCAAAATCAGCCTTCTTAAGTATGGAACGTTACGTAACCCGGATATCGAATGCCAATGAAGCCTTCAAAACCCTGTTTAGTGGCCGGATGATGACTGTCGCCACGACCGAAACGTATGATCTGAAAAGCATTCGAAGTGAAATGTCCATCCGATACGGAGAATTTTGCGACTATGTGCTGGCTATGGCCAAAGCATTGAACACTCCGCTCTTCACCACAACGCTTAACCTGCTGAACACCGCCCGCAAGTATTACGCCGATCAGCTGGTGCGGCGGATCGCCCCAAAGGCAGACGCAGCAAAACCGGCGGTATAAGTTGTTGCGATTTTTAGAAATGGACAAACCCGCTATGCCTTGAATGTAAAGGAGGTTGGCGGGTTTGAAGTTTGGTATTAGAATGAGAAAATCTTCCTGTCGCCGGTAGTTTTTGGTTTTATTGTACAATTGAGCATGATTTGTTATTATCTTTGTAACAAAAAATTTATAATGACAACGACCTATCATCTAAGTATCTGTCAAGAAATAACCTGTTCGCAATTTGGTTTAATTCTATAGTT
>CAYHQN010000162.1:0-8086 GCA_964358545.1 uncultured Tangfeifania sp.
GGCTGATATAGATAGATATTATAAGTAAAAATCATTTTAGTAAAGTAGAACTAACCACAAATAAGAAGTCAGACACAACGGAAAAGATCAAACTGTTCATGTCACTTTTCCGTGGCAGGGATGATGTTTTCGCCCGAAGGTGGGAAAACAATAAGAAAGACAAATCAGGATATTCGCCTGCTTGTGCCAACGAGTGGCAACCCGGTGTTTGCCGAAAGCCCAAAACCTCATGTTCTGAATGCAAACACAAAGATTATCTCGTATTGAATGAGGAGGAGGTTGATGATCATTTGCGAGGCAGGAACAATCTTGTTGTCGGGATATTTCCAATGCTAATGAATGAAACCTGTTATTTTTTAGCCATTGATTTTGATGATGAAGGGTGGCAGAAAGACATAAAAACGCTCCGGGAAATTTGTACCACTTATGAAATTTCTGTTGCAGTTGAGCGTTCGCGTTCAGGAAATGGGGCACATGCCTGGTTCTTCTTTGAGCAACCAATATCCGCTTATCTGGCAAGGAAATTTGGAAGTTCGTTGCTCACTTCAGCGATGAGTAGGCAGCATGATATTACTTTCAAATCGTATGACAGGCTTTTCCCAAATCAGGATACCATGCCGAAAGGTGGTTTTGGTAATCTAATTGCCCTTCCCTTGCAAAAGGCTGCAAGAACAAATGATAACAGTATTTTTATTGATGATCATTTTCAGCCATATGATGACCAATGGGCATTTTTAGCTTCAATCAGAAGGCTATCTGAAAACGATCTTCAGATACTAATATCAAAATTATGTCATGGGAATGAACTTGGTCCCCTGAAAAAGGACGATGAAGAGGATGCAAAGCCCTGGGAAACAGAAAAACCCAGATTACGAAAGGATGATTTCCCAAACAAATTGGAAGTAGTAAGGTCCAATATGCTTTTTATACCCAAAGAAGGTTTTTCACAAAGGGCATTGAATCAAATAAGACGTCTGGCAGCTTTCAAAAATCCGGAATTTTATAAAGCTCAGTCCATGCGTATGTCAACTTTTAACAAACCAAGGATTATTTGCTGTGCTGATGAAACAACCGAATATTTATGCTTGCCAAGAGGGTGCGAAGAGGACCTGACTGAATTATGCAAAGAATTTAAGGTAGAAGTTTGCTGGACAGATCAGACCAATGGAGGGAGAAAGATTGACGTTGAATTTAATGGGATCCTGAGAGATGAACAACCTCTTGCCATTGAGAAATTATTGGAGCATAACAACGGAATACTTTGTGGGACAACCGCCTTTGGCAAAACGATAGCAGCAATCAAATTGATTGCCGAAAGGAAAGTGAATACATTAATCCTGGTCAATAAAATCAGTTTAGGATCACAATGGAAAGATAAAATTTCTGAATTCCTGATAATAAATGAACCCTTACCTTCCGAAGAGATTTATGAAGGCAAAAAAAGAAAGAAAAACAGAGGTATCATTGGGCAAATTGGAGGTGGGAAACAAACACTCAATGGTATTGTCGATATTGCTGTAATACAATCCCTAAGTAGGGAAGGCGAAGTAAAGGAATGCGTCAAAGATTATGGAATGGTAATTGTTGACGAGTGTCATCATGTTTCGGCTTTCAGTTTTGAAATGATCCTTAAAAGTGTGATTGCAAAGTATGTTTATGGGTTAACTGCAACACCTTCCAGAAAAGACGGACATCATCCGATAATAATTATGCAGTGTGGTCTTATCAGGTACAGGGATGATGCAAAAAAGCAAGCTGAGAAAAGACCTTTTGACCATTATATCATACCCAGGTTCACCTCTTTCAGAATCCCTGAGTGGTGGAATAAAGAAGAGAAAGATTTATCTATCACTGAATTATATACTGAGATTGTATCGAGTGAAATTAGAAATCAGCATATCATCGATGATGTAATTCAATGTTACGAAAATGGAAGAAACAGTATCATTTTGACGGAACGGACGGCTCATGTTGATCTTCTTGCAAAAGAACTCAGCAAACGAATTCCGGATGTGATTTCAGTCATGGGAGCTTTGGGCGCAAAGGAAACAAGGGAAGCATTGAGTCGGATTACAAATGCCCCAAAGGACAAACCACTTACTTTGGTTGCAACCGGCAGGTATATTGGAGAAGGCTTTGACGAACCCCGGCTTGATACCTTATTTTTAGCCATGCCCATATCCTGGAAAGGAACCTTACAGCAATATGCAGGAAGGCTCCACCGGCTTTTTGAAGGTAAAAACGAAGTATTGATCTACGATTATGCGGATATTCATGTCCGGATGTTCGAGAAGATGTATAATAAACGGCTCTCCGGATATGCCTCTATAGGATATAAAGCAAAAGGAGAAAGTTTTGCCACAGAAAGTGTCGATATTATCTTTGACAATAGCAATTTTTTACCTGTGTATTCCAATGACATCGTGAATGCAACCAGGGAAATTCTGATCGTAAGCCCGTTCGTTACAAAGAAACGTACTCTTCAGATGGCTCAAAATCTGAAGGTCGCATTTGCGAATAACGTGAAAGTAATAGTTGTGACAAGACCTGCCGAAGATTATAAAGGGAAGGATTTAACTTCCTGGCAAGAAGCCATTGACAATTTAAAGAGTTCCGGGGTAATTCTTGTTCTAAAATCAAACATACACCAGAAATTTGCCATCATTGACCAAAAGATCGTCTGGTATGGAAGTATTAACCTATTAAGTTTTGGCAGTGCAAAAGAAAGTATGATGCGGCTAAAAAGCCCGGATATAGCTAATGAACTTTTATATAGCATAAAAAAAGATGAACATGAAAAATAATTAAATCGCTATTAAACAGCCGTTTGACTACGAAATTTTTTATCCATTTTTATTACATCCCCATAGAGAAGTATAAAAGCGTTTAACAATTGTCTGTGACCCCATTGAGTCATATTTATTATTTATTTCGTACCATATTTTTTACTAATTTCGTTTTATTAATTAATTCCAATCTGCAAACAAATTCATTATGGATACTGTTGTTATACAAATTATCTCACCCAGGACCATGAACCTGCTACATGAGCTGGAAGAACTTCATTTGCTGAAAGTCTTGAAAAAAAACATTTCCGGTGAAAAATCCCTGTCCGACAAATATGCGGGAAAACTTCCATCAAACATTGCCAATGATTTACAAAAGCATATTGAAAAAAGTCGAAACGAATGGGACAACAATATTTGATTGACAGCAATGCAGTCATTGATTATCTTTCTGGAAATCTGCCTCCTCAAGGCATGAATTTTATGAATCAGATTATAAACGATATCCCTAACATTTCTGTAATTACAAAAATTGAAGTTTTAGGCTACAAAACTACTGACGAAGCTCATGTCCTTTTGTCCGGATTTGTCAACGACTCGACAGTGATCGCTTTACAAGATGAAATCGTGGATAATACCATTGAAATTCGCAAGGAACACAAAATTAAAACACCGGATGCAATAATTGCTGCAACTACCCAAATCTTCGGATTGATCTTGATCTCACGTAACGAAAAAGATTTCAAAAATATCCCGAATCTAAATATTCTGAATCCACATGGATTATAAAAACCAGGGATATACTGCATTTTCTACAACAGACATGCTATTGCTGATCACGTATTTCCTTTCAATTCCGATCTCACCTGCCAAATTCGTAAGCTTTTTGTAATCTGCCTCCAATCCTTTTTGCTTCACTTCAAAAGCAATCTCTTTGTTCAGGATAAAATCTATTTCTGACTTGTTCCGCTTGTTGTAAAAACTTAGTTTTCCATAATTGGCCAATTGATTGGCTACTCCCGTTTCGAGAAGCTGTCCGTCGGTTACTTTGGCTACTAAATTGAGTATACCGGTATCCGAAAAATAGACTTTTTTCCCACCGGCGACCCCCCTGTCGATACTTTTTGAATATTTCGGCACCATCCTCAGGAAAAATATACCCTCCAAAAATTCGAGGTAATTGTAAATTTTAACCCGGTTGATGGACAGTTCCGAAGCCAGTTTAGTGACATCAATCAGATTCCCGTTCCGCACTGCCAACAGCAAAATCAGGTCGCGTAACTCCCTGACTTCCCTTAATTCATTGAATACTTTGATGTCTTTCTCAAAGAAGGAGGCAAAAATATTTTTGAGGATCTGCTTTTTTGTCTCACGGTCATGAGTTATGGCTACTTCCGGGAAGCCCCCAAACTCAAGATATTCATCGTAAAGTTCCTTTCTCTGCAAAACATTGACTTTCGACTTTGGTTGAATTGCCTCCTCTAAACTTGTTGCCATTTGATTTTCGGTCAATCTTCCATTAAAGTACAAGAATTCCCGGTAGGTCAGCACCGGCAGCACATACAGAAATTTTCTTCCGCTCAGCGATTCGGGAAACAGATTGCGCAGGTAATAATTGGAGGATCCCGTCACAATGAATTTAACACCAAAATAATCGATCAGGTATTTAATAATTCGGGTGATTTCAGACATATTCTGAATCTCATCGATGCAAACCAAAAGACGTTCACCCTTCTGCACATCCGACATCCTGACCAGATCATTGTAGATTACATTGTAGTCAAGGTTCTCTAAAACGAGTTGATCCAAAGGATTGTCAAGATCAAACCACAACCGCTTACCCTCAAAATCATTGAAGAGTTGACGCATCAGGGTTGATTTGCCAACCTGCCTCATGCCTGTGATGACGATGGCATTTTTGTGGTACAACTGAGGTAATATCTCAAAAAACAACATCCGTTTTAGCATATCTGCAATTTTTTTTTACAAATATACACATATTTGTAATTTATTATTTGCATATTTGCACATATTTGTAAAATTATTTTTACATATCCACATATCAAACACCTCTCTTCCTGTATTCGGCAGGCAACATACCCATCACTTTGCGAAATACCCTCGAAAAATAGAACTGGTCGTCGAAACCCATTTCTCGGGCAACATTGGCGATCATCCAGCCCAAATTATCTTCCTCCCGGAGGGCAATTCTCGAGTAAGAATTTTTTGCGGGTTGTTGTAAGGTGCTGTGATGTTCCTTCACCTTCGTAGATACCGTGCGATCGCATCAGATAGGCCATCATCTGATTCTATCAGTTGGAAGTAGTCAGCAATTATGGTTTTGCCCTTATGTATTGAACTGGCCAGTCAATCTCATCCCCAAGAACGGCAGCCGCTTTAAGCGGGAAATAGGGTTCTCTCAAAGATTCCCTGCCAAAGAGTATCAGATCGGCCGAGCCCTCTTCCAGAATGGCCTCGGCCTGTTTTGGTTCAGTAATCAGTCCTACGGCGCTCGTGAGTATTGCTGCTTCCTTCCTGATCCTTGCTGCAAATCCTACCTGGAAGCCCGGACCAACCGGAACTTTAACTTTCGGTACCAATCCACCTGTGGAACAGTCGATCAGATCCACTCCATTGGTCTTCAATATTTTGCATAAGGCTACTGATTCTTCCGGATTCCATCCCCCCTCTGCCCAATCGGTGGCAGATATTCTGACAAACAAAGGCAGGTTGTCCGGCCATACATTTCTGACAGCTTCAACTACCTCCAGTAACAGTCGAATTCTATTTTCAAAACTTCCTCCATATTGATCAGAACGTCTATTGGAGAGCGGAGAGAGAAACTGGTGCATCAGGTAACCATGGGCTGCATGAATTTCCACCACCTGATAACCGGCAGCAAGCGCACGTGAGGCCGCAACCCCGAAATCTTCAATAATTTTTTGAATTCCACTTTTAGTTAATTCTTCCGGAACGGAATCTTCAGGATGATATGGAATTGCCGATGGCGCCACCGTTTTCCAGCCTCCCTCATTGACATTTAACTGTTGGCCACCATTCCAGGGTATTGCGCATCCGGCTTTCCTGCCAGCGTGTGCCAACTGAATCCCCGGGACAGCACCCTGGGACGCAATAAACGTAGTGATCTGCTTCAATTTTTCAATGTGGCCGACATGGTATAAACCCAAATCACCAGGAGAGATACGACCTTCCGGTGATACCGCAGTTGCCTCCTGGATGATTAGCGAGGCACCTCCGGCGGCCCTGCTGCCCAAATGGACCAAATGCCAGTCGTTGGCAAATCCGTCGACTGCACTGTATTGACACATGGGAGGTATGGCAATCCTGTTTCTTAAAACGATTCCTTTTATAGTAAGTGGGGAAAGAAGTTTTGACATATCCTAAGTTCTAAAAGATGATAAAAAAGAAATGACTATTTTAATTGCTAAAATAGTCATTTCAAAATGTAAATTAAAATCAAATTATTGGATGGTTTGAAAGTCTGTCTGTTAAAAAAATATAACAAAACGATAAATCCCAAAATTGCTACGTTAAAAAACCGAACATCGCTATTCGCAGAAACTGATTTATTTTTGAGTCAGGTATCAAGCAGTAATTAAAAACTCCTAGAGAGTTTTGTGTTGAGGCTGGTAGTGAGATGATCGGTTGAATATCTTTTCAGTAAGGGAGGGAAGATATTTTCTGAAATGACTCGAACTATCAGCCTTAAATTTTTTTAAAAAAGGGATCTGTTAACGGCTCCCTTTTTTGATGTTCAAGACAGAACAACCTCCCTGATTAAGCAGCCAATTGATGCTTTGCCATTGTCCACAAAGCATCAATTAACCAGTTGAACCAATTTTCTGCCTGGCAACTGAAAAATCTCCTTCAATCAGAATCTCAATCCGGAAATGTCTAAATAATCTCTTAATTTAGAACCCTAAATCATTTTACATGAAATACGTATGAAAGCAGCGGTCTTGACAGCCTACAACAAAATTGAATGGCTGGATGTGGAAAAACCTTCCTGCAAACCAGGGGAAGTACTAATTAAGGTGATGTACGGTTGTATTTGCGGAAGTGATCAGCACATTCACAAAGGAGAATTCCATCCCAGAACCAAAACACCCCTGATCATTGGCCATGAATTTGGCGGATTGGTTGCCGAAGTAGGCGAAGGAGTTGAAGGATGGGCAGTTGGAGACAAGGTAGCTCCTGATCCTATCATATGGTGCGGAAAATGTCCTGCATGTTTAAAAGGTCATTATCCGGCCTGTACCACATTGAAATTAATTGGCGTCGATTCAGATGGCGAATTTGCGGAGGCAATTGAACACCTAAAAAACGGAAGACTTAAACCCGAAGCACTGATTTCTAAGGTACTTCACGGCTCACAAACCCAGAGAGGATTTGAAATTCTGGACGAGAATCCGGCTGAGAACATCAAGATATTGCTTGATTTCAGGTCATAATTCTTTATCTATGATTCAATATGCACTTGTTGCTGCGCCAATCTTCCTCAATTTCTGAGAGGCGCACAGCTCTACCTCATAAAATGAGCTATTCCATTAGTATAGGGAATTCTTTATAGAATTTAAGCAGCGAAATCGTTTCTACCCGAAGCTTGGTACAGACAAATTTCTTCATATCCTCGTCTCTCAATTCACCCAAACCGTTTAACAATCCTTTGTCGCTAATCGTTTCAAGGTGGTTGATGCACTTTTGAATGTACTCTGCAAGAGGTATCTCCGTTCGGGATTCCACGATCAACTTATTTAAAGGGGTGTGTTTTTGTGCAAAAAACCAACTGTCAAAAATATCCCTGTTTGTTATCTCGCTCCTGTCAAGCATTGCGCAGAGTTTATGAGCAAACATGTCAGATGCAACCATTACCTTCATATTGATTCCAAGCAGATTCTTTATTTCATAGTGATTGTCCCACTGACGATTAGAAATTTCGATTTTTAGTTTCCGCTCTCCGACCCCATAATCAAGAACGATGATGGGACCGTAGAATTTCATAGCCTCATCAAAGATTTTCCCATATTTGAGCAAGATTTTCCGAACCTTTTCGTACACAATTTTTTCTTTTGCGATGTCAAGCAGATTAAAATCCAGGTCAACCGAAAAACGGGGCAACTCATAAAAAAACATCAGAGCGGTCCCTCCTTTGAACCCCAGATACGAAGCCAACTCAATATCAGAATAAATATCCTTTAGAATTTGTACCAAAAAGAATTTATGCTTATTTCTACTTTACCAAATTGAAAAAAGAGACGGTTTATTTTGTTATATGGCTA
>CAYHQN010000163.1:0-8082 GCA_964358545.1 uncultured Tangfeifania sp.
TTTGTTTTTCACATTTTCACATTTTCACATTTTCACATTTTCCCCGTTTCCCCGTTTCACTGTTTTTCAACTTCTTCCTGGTCAAAAATTGATGATTTGAATTTGATCAGATCTTTTTTAGGAATGGTATAGGTGTGGATAACCATTCCGATAAACAATCCGACAAATATGATGATTCCTACAATGTAGTACCACTCTATTCCATCAATTTTCGACAAGGTATCGTTTACAAATCCCATGATGATCTATTATTTTACGTTTAAGGCAGGTGATCCTGCAGGCGAAATATCCCTACCCAGTTTGTGCAGGTATGCAATTACCGCAATTACCTCCTTGGTTGGTTTGATATCGACGCCAGCCAGTTTTAGTTCATCCGCTATCTTCTGGGCATCTGCCATGTAGGAGGCAACAGCTTGTTTGTCAAATCCTTCCTGGTAAGGTACGCCCAACATGCGCATGGCCCTGATCTTTGCCGGAACTCCGTTTACATCTACTTCGTTTGCCATCAGGAACGGATAGGCAGGCATGATCGATCTTGGATTAACTGAATTGGGCTTAAAGAAGTGGTTGTAGTGCCAAATCGATGTTTTGTAGGTTGAACTGCCCATGTATCCGGCTCTTGCCAGATCCGGCCCGGTCCGGCGGGAACCCCACTGGAACGGATGATCGTAAACAAATTCACCGATCTTGGAATATTCGCCGTAACGATCTGTCTCGAAACGCAATGGACGAACCTGCTGCGAATGACAGTTGTAACAACCATTTGCGATGTAGATGTCTCTTCCTGCAAGTTCAAGCGGGGTATATGGTGTCACAGTGGAGATAGTCGGTATGTTGGACTGAACCTTCATCATCGGGATGATCTCAACGATCCCACCTATGGAAAGGAGGATAAACGCGATTATGGCCAGACGTACGCCTTTTCTTTCCAGCCAGCGGTGAGGTGTTTCACCCGCCTCTTCCCTGGTTTCGGTATTGACCAGAGCAGGGGCTTCGGCTGCTTCGTTTGGTACAATGCTACCAACAGCGATTGTTTTGACCATGTTGACCAGAAAGATAATATAACCGGTAAAGTAGAGCGCTCCCCCAAGAATCCGGATGTGGTACATCGGAAGAATCCGGTTGGTGGTTTCCATGAATATTGGATAAGCAAGTAAGCCATCTGGTGTATACTCCCTAAGCATCAGCCATTGTGTAATTGCCGCCCAGTACAAAGGGATCGCAAAAAGCAGAATTCCGAGTGTGGCAATCCAAAAGTGGGTATTGGCCAGCTTTTTGGAGTAAAGGGGTGTCTTGAAAAGCTTAGGGACCAGCCAGTAAAACACGCCGAAGATCATGCCACCATTCCAGGCCATCCCGGCAATGTGGGTATGGGCAATGGTCCAGTCGGTGAAGTGGCTGATGGCATTGACACTCTTGAGCGACATCATTGGCCCTTCGAAAGTAGCCATACCATAAGCTGTGATAGCAATTACCATGAATTTTAGTCCGGGATCTTCCCTTACTTTATCCCAGGCACCGCGCAAGGTCATTAATCCGTTGACCATACCACCCCAGGATGGTGCAATCAGCATGATAGAAAAAGTTACCCCCAATGCCTGAACCCAGTCGGGCAGTGCATTGTACAAAAGATGGTGAGGTCCGGCCCACATGTACAAAAATATCAAGGACCAGAAATGGATAATTGAAAGCTGGTAGGAATAAATTGGCCTGCCGGAAGCCTTTGGCAGGTAATAATACATCAGGCCCAAAAATGGGGTTGTCAGAAAGAAAGCAACGGCATTGTGTCCGTACCACCACTGAACTACAGCATCCTGTGCCCCGGCATAAATAGGATAACTTTTAAGAAACGATACCGGAAGTTCAATGGAGTTGACTACGTGAAGAATGGTTACACCGATAAAGGTGGCAAGATACCACCAGACGGCGGCATAGATATGTTTTTCACGACGTTTGACGACCGTCCCGATCATGTTTGCCCCAAAGCAGAGCCATGCAACTGCAATCAGAAGGTCAATAGGCCATTCGAGTTCAGCATACTCTTTCCCGGTCGTGAAACCGGCAAGCAGTGTAACGGCTGCCAGTACAATGATCAATTGCCATAGCCAGAAATGGATCTTCCCAAGCATATCATTGAACAACCGGGCTTTTAGTACCCGTTGCAATGAATAGTAAATGCCTGCAAACATGGCATTTCCGATAAAAGCGAAGATGACGGCATTGGTATGAAGCGGACGGACCCTTCCAAATGAGGTGTACTCTATTCCGAGATTGAGGGCAGGAAAGGCCAGCTCAAGCGCGGCAACCAACCCCACCAACAGGGCGACAGCACCCCACACCAGCGTTGCAAGAATAAAATTCTTTACAATCGCATTGTCGTAGTTAAATTTTTGTACTTCCATAAGCGGCTTAAAATGAATTCTATAGGTTTGTTAATTCTCCATTTCTTCTTCATCTTCATCGAACAAAATGCGAATTGAAGGAGTGTAATTGTCATCGTATTGGCCGGTTTTTACGGCCCAAATAAACATGGCCAGAAAAATCAAGGCAGCAAACAGACTTACTCCTATCAAAATAAAAAGTATGTTCATGGATTGAAATTTTGGCCCTGAAACGTTAACATTTTCAGGAGATCAAAATTAATAATAATTTTAAATTTTACTATAAATGTCCTTAATTCGAATCCAGTAACGGGTGGTGTACTGTCGCATTCATGGATCATAGTCTAGTGTACGTTTAATTATCTGAAATATAATGTATTATATGAAAATATTTAGCGTTTTTATTGCTTTTTTTTTCATTTTTCACGGCCATTCGAGTGGTAAAAACAGAAATTTAGAACCATTACAAATACCAAAACTGGTATGTGATCTGATCGAATCGCCAATGTTGAATGGAGATGGAACAATCAGGTTTTTAGTGATCAGATATCCCGCTGAAAAATTCTGAATTTTTTGTAAACTTTTCCGCCAAACTTCTCCATTTCGGCCCGGACTTTCGTATTGTACTCCAGTTCAAGGTGGGAGTCCATCACGACCTTACCGGCGTTCCTGGCTGATTTGACCAGACTAAGCCCCATCCAGACATCCAGTCCGCGTCCCTGGTAGCGCGGGTCGATGGCCCCAAGCAGCAGGTTGATCTGTTTGGTCTTGCGGGCGGCTGCGAAAATTTGGAATATCCCGAAAGGGAAGAGGTAACCTTTTGATTTTTTGATTCCTTCGCTGATGTCGTCCATGGCGATAAACAGCGCAATGATTTCATTCTCCTCGTTGGCAATCAGTTTGACAAACCTGGGATTGATCAAAAAGAGATATTTGTTGGCAAAGTCGTCCATCTCTTTTTCGTTGAACGGGAGGAACCCATAGATGTCGGTGAAGGTTTTGTTTACCAGATGCAATGCTGGCCTGATCAATGGTTTAATTTTACGTCTGGAGGTAAACTGAAGCAGTTTCAGGTTGGTGTTTTGCTTCTCTGCACGTTCCAGTATTTTTTGGTGAAGCGGGGGAATCTCATCCGGAATCGGAATCTGATAGACAACACAGTCCACCTTCTTGGTAAATCCTGCCGCCTCTGTCAAATCCACCATATAAGGGAAATTGCAGTTAGAGGCGATCACGACCGGCTTGTCGTAGCCCTCAATTAAAAATCCCTGGGGGTCTTTATCCGAAAAGGCCAGAGGTCCGACCATCTTATCCATTCCGAAAGATTTGCCCCAATTGGCCACATAGTTAACCAAAGCGTTAAAAACTTCAGGATCGTTATAGGTCTCCAGGTTTGAGAAGCGCACATGGTTTTCATTGTGCGACTTGTTGTAGTCCTTGCTGATAAGGCCCATGCAGCGGCCCACACACTTGTCGCCCTTGAAGGCCAGTAGCAGGAGATGCTCGCAATGGGCGAACAACAGATTTTTTTTCGGGTTGAAATATTCCCACTCATCCATGTAAAGTGGTGGGACCCAGTTTGAATGATCTTTGTGGATTTCGGCAGGGAGGTGGATAAAAAGACGCAGGTCTTTTTTGTTTTCTACTTTTCGGATAGTTATTGTCATAGTGGAGCAAAAATAAAAAAAGTTTTGAGACGTCAACAAAAGAGCTGAAAGGTTTCCGAAACCTTTCAGCTCTGCATCCCTATTCCACCACCAGCGGGGGTTATTGGATAGTTATCCTTTTGTTTAAAGAAATGTCGCCAAGCCAAATTCTACTATTTCCTTGAAAAAGTTGGTCTTTTGTCACCTGATATGCCAATCCGGGGAATTCAAAAGTAGTATCATACTCTCCGGGACTTATCGGATTATTAATTGTATAGTTTATTGTGAATCGTTTAGAATCACCTGATTTTAATTCAGATAACCACTCACTTTTCCAACTGTTCCATGGGTCAGGTGCCAGATGTTGAATATTACCCGAAAACACTTCGTTATGAGCCAGATCATATATTCTTAGCCCATTTGTAAAGTAGTGAAAAAGATTGGGTCCTGTTTTGTCGAAATCTATAATCATAAGATCTGATTGATCTTGATTGGTAACTGTAAACTTGAAGGTTAGTTGAGTCCCGGAAATTTCTATTGAACCGGATGAAATTACAAGTCCCGGATGTAAAAGACCATGCTGTTTTAAAATGTCAATAATTCTGGGATTATTCCTGATGTCAGGCTTCTCTGAATGCCAATTTTCAATCCGTAAGGCATAGTTTCCGTACGTAGGTGGCGACATAATGAATGGGCCATTTGGAATAGAACTTGAATAGCCGGGTACAAAACTGCCCTGATAAATAAGCCCTCCATCGTCCATAAAGGCGAAAGTATTTGCAAGTATATCTTTAAATTCGTATTGCACATTCTTGAAGTATAGAATGTGAGTTGATGTATCATATAGTTCGATATCACTGAACTTATATTTCTGTCCACTTCCAATTTTGAAGAAGACTTCATTCTCGGGTTTCTTACAAGAAGTCATCATTAATAGAACTATTATTCCAAAGAGCAGAGATTTTTTCATGATGAATGGTTTATAATCAGCTATAAATTTACTATAATATTCATTCCATAATAGTTAAACGTCAATTGGTTAGTGTGAATCCGCGCCAGCGGAGGAAATACAATCAGGGTTTAAAATCGGCGTCAGCCAAAATGTACGGACACGGATTAAAAAATCCGCGCCAGCGGGGGGGCAATTGTACGGGCACGGAAGGCATATCCGCGCCGACGGGGGATTCAATATACTTCATTGTGATTCCCGATATCCACAAAAACAGCTTTTTTCGGCTTGTCTTTTGTGAAAAAGAATACAACTCTTTTTTTGAAAGCTTTTTTGAACGACTCGCTAAAAGAAACGTCCATTACAGCATCTTTTTGAGTTCATTCACCTTTGATGAGAATTTTAATCTTCCGGATTTATGTTCCTCCTGTGCTTTTTTATGATTGGTTGCAATTTCATTTCTCCTTGCTTCAGAAATATTATGCTCCAAAAGGCTTTTTAATTCCAGCTTATCTTCCAGAGGCATGTCATAAATCTTTTCAACCAGGTCTTTGAACTGATATGCTATAGTTGTCATAACAAAATTTTAAAGAACAAATATAATTATTTTAATCAAGTAATCCGGCGCCAACGGAGTCTTTGGGGTCAATTGTACGGACACGGAAGGCAAATCCGCACCATCAGGGAATTCACAAAATAAAAACAGCAATTCATTGGCAGTATGTCTTTATTGCTTTATATGCATCGGTAAGGCCTAACTCACCTGCTTTACTAAAATCTATGCATCCGCTGTCTTTTTGGCCTAACTTAATTTTTGCAATTCCTCTGAAGTAATAAGCAGCTGCGTACTTTGAGTCAATCTCTATGGCCTTCGAATAGTCGGCAATTGAACCTCTGTAGTCATTGAGCATATACTTTGAATAGCCTCTACCTGAATAAGCGTCACGAAAAGCAAATACGTTTTTTGGGATAATCTCTATCGCCTTCGAATAGTCGGCTATTGAACCATTATAGTCTTTGAGTTCTCCCTTTGAATAGCCTCTACCTGTATAAGCCTCAGCATACTTTGGGTCAATCTCTATCGCTTTAGTATGATCTGCTATTGCACCTCTGTAGTCTTTGAGGCTCTCCTTTGCATTACCTCTAAATAAATAAGCCTCAGCATACTTTGGGTCGATCTCTATCGCTTTAGTAAAGTCGGCAATTGAACCTGTGTAGTTTTCGACATTGAATTTTGTAATTCCTCTATTGAAATACTCCTTTGCCGTTTGACTATATCCTGCGGAGGTCAATATAAATGTAGTCATTAATAAAAATACTTTTTTCATAATAGAAATTCTTTATTTTTTTAAATGTCTTTTAAAGAGTGAAATTGCACGTTGAGGTAGAATAGTTGGCTGTAGACCAGATGGTTCCTGATTTTCTCTCAACGAAGTACTAAAACCCGGCTTGCGGGTAGTTTGCTGCTATGCGTAGAAATTATAATTTCCTAATTAATTCAAGAATTTTAGATTCTTCTTTTGTCAATTTTAAATCAATTGTTGTTATCAAGGCTGTAAACTCACGTAATTTATTTATATAATTATTAAATAAAAAATCATATTTTTTTAATAATTCAGGTAATACGAAAGGTGTTACACTTATATCTAGCCCTAAAGGATGAGGACTATAAATGTGATTATTTATGACCTCAATAAATTTTTCGTAAGAATCTAAATCATCGTTTAACAAATCAACGGTGATTTGCGGTTCAAAGAAGTAACCACTTGCAACTAATAAGATATCGCGCTCAATTCTATTGTCATAAATGGATATATTTAAATAATAAAAGATTCTACAGAAGTCAAATATCACTGAATCCCTTAAATTTTCAAAATTATAATTCGTATGGCTTAAAGTATCGGGCTGCTTACCTGCATCCGTGATAATGTCATATATTTCATCGCATAAATTTTGAAGGCACAGTAATAGAGCGTGATCAATATTAACCCGTTTAAAATTATTGTCAATAATATCCTCAGATTGATCATATTTATTCGAATTGACAACAAAAGATTTTGATTGTGAATTATCTTCTTTGATTACAATTATATCAGTCGTTTCTTGTTCATTTTTTTCCCCGTTTTTTAATAAATAAATTAAAATGGCAGATGAGATAATCCCAATATAAATATAAAAAATCCAGGTTGAAAGGAGATAACAAACTACACCTAATAAAGCTATTAGAAAAACAAGAATTAATGATGAGCCATTCTTAGTCTTACTGTAATTTTTTGTTTTTTTTAATCCACTTCTGTAAGTTAACCCTTTTATTCCAGTTCTGATAGAGTAACCTTTAGTACCAACAGAACCACCTGAACCTCTCATGCTCCATGATATTCCTGATTTACTTAAATTTAAACCAAATCCACCAAACAACTTGACTCTCTTTTGAAATCTATACCCCATATTGATATATTTTTTTACGCATAATGTACCCCAGCTACACAAGGCGGGATTTAAACGACGAACTTCCTATGAAGTGCTGCATTTCATCCCGAGTACTCAGGATCCTGTCAACGAAGTACTGAAACTCGAAAACCAATTTTTAGAAACATGTCAAACAGCGCGGTTCTGTCAAGCCACGAAACTGTCTCTAGTAATCGAAACCTTATAAAGCTCTGTCAAAAAAGTAATGCCGTTTCAAGTTGCGATTAAACTGACCGGCAACTCGTTATCCGCAACAAACATGCTCCTATACGCTGAATTTGTTTATGTTGAGGCAGGTTTGTCGTCGGTTATACAAAAGTAAACTTACAGAAAATATTTAAATACCAAAGCTTTAGGAAGGGAAATTGTGCAGGGCAAACTCGGGTGATGCGGTTTGTAACCGCATTTTTTATTCCTCAGCGATTACAAATCGCGGCACCCAATACCCCTCCGCAGCGTTTATCAACGGGTTCGTGCAATTATAATCGCACCCACAAAAAAACGCGTCGGTGGGGGGTTGATACCGGCAAAATCATTGATGTGGTTATTTAATAATAAGGGCAAAATACTAATTGGCAATCAATATTTCGGCTAAAGCCGTGGCGGAATATTTGCGCATTTGGTCAACGCCATAAAT
>CAYHQN010000164.1:0-8059 GCA_964358545.1 uncultured Tangfeifania sp.
ATGTCAATCACCCATTGTTACAAACACCAAAATAATGTTCTCGCTGAATCGCTGTATTTCATTGTATCAGGTAGGCGGAATAAAAAATAATCGTATATTTGCAGCTCGAAAAATGCGGACGTGGCGTAATTGGTAGCCGTGCCAGACTTAGGATCTGGTGCCGAGAGGCGTGGGGGTTCGAGTCCCTTCGTCCGCACATAATAAACAATCATATGAACATTTCCAGAACAAACACCGATGAGCTGAATGCAGTGGTGAGACTCTCCATTGAGAAGAGCGATTACGAAGCAACAGTTAACGAGACACTGAAAGATTACCGCAAAAAAGCCAACATGCCCGGTTTCCGCAAAGGAATGGTGCCTGCCGGTCTGATCAAAAAGATGTATGGCAAAGCAGTTCTTGCCGAAGAGATCAACAAGATGCTGGGCAGCGAGCTCACCAAATACATCCACAACGAAAACCTCCAGATTCTTGGAGAACCTCTGCCAAATGAGACAGAGCAAAAACCGCTCAATTTTGATACAGATGAGGCTTTTGAATTTATTTTTGATCTGGGTCTTTCTCCGGTGATTGATATCGATTTCAAGAAAGTTGGTAAACTTCCCTATTATGAGATTGCCATTGATGAGGAGATGATCAACAACCAGGTGGAGGCATTTCAAAATCGTTTCGGCAGTTATGTAGATACTGATAAATCGACCGATAAGGACAATCTGATTGGAAATATCAAACAACTGGACGAAAACGGTGCAGTTCTGGAGGGCGGAATCTCGGTAGAAGAGGCACAGGTATCGATTCAAATGGTGAAAGCCAAGAAATCAAAAACAGCGCTACTGGGCAAGGTAGCCGGTGATTCGGTAAAGTTTAATCCAAAAACAGCCTTTGAGAACGATCATTATCTGAAACAAGTTTTGAAGATTGATGATGCACAGGCCGAGGCACTTACCTCTGATTTCGAACTCACCATCTCTAAGGTCAACACCTTTGTTCCTGCGGAGCTCAACGAAGAGATGTTCCAAAAATCCCTGGGAGGTGTGACCGATGTTACCACCATTGAGCAGTTCAGGGAAAAAATTGCAGAAGATCTGAAAGCCAATCTGGGCTACTCGTCTGAATATCGTTTTCTTGTAGATACCAAGGAAGCTCTTGTTAAATACGTTGGGATGAAGCTGCCGGAAGAATTTCTGAAAAGATGGCTGGTCTACTCAAACGAAAAAATTACCAAAGAGCAGGTAGAAGAGGAGTTTCCCCATTTTGTAAAAGATCTGGAATGGACACTGATCAAAAACCGCTTGTCAAAAGATAATCAAATACAGGTAAGTGAGGCGGATGTAGTTGAATTGGCCAGGGAGACTGCCCTGATGCAATTCCGTCAGTATGGCATGTTCAATGTGCCGGGTGAGTACCTCGACAACTATGCCAAATCCATCCTGAAAAACGAAGAAGAGCGTCATCGCCTGATCGAAAAGAAATCGGAAAGTCTTGTGCTAGAGTTCATCAAAGTAAATGCCCAGTTGGCTGTTAAATCCGTTTCTCAGAAAGCTTTTGACGACCTTTTTGAAAAATAGCACCCCTTTTTGGTGAGAATATCTCCCTGATGAATGATTGGAAGGGGTATTTTAGTAACTTTGTGAATCGAACCTTTAATTTTGATGACAAGAATAAAGGTTCGATTTTTACAAAGTTTTTTCATTTTAAAAACATTTTATCATGAGCCTGCCAAGTGACGAATTTCGCAAATTTGCGACGAAACAGATGGGGATCAGTAGTTTATCCCTTCATAAATTTCAATCTATTCACGCCAGTTATATCTCCCCGACCATCATCGAAGAGCGTCAGATGAACATTGCCCAAATGGATGTTTTCTCCCGGTTAATGATGGACAGGATCATCTTTCTGGGAGTTGCGATCGATGATGATGTGGCAAATATCATTCAGGCACAGCTCCTCTTTCTCGAATCGTCTGATCCGGGGAAAGATATACAAATCTACTTCAATTCGCCTGGTGGTTCAGTACATGCAGGATTGGGAATTTACGATACCATGCAGTACATCAATTGCAACATAGCCACCATCTGCACCGGGATGGCCGCCTCTATGGCTGCCGTGTTGATGACAGCCGGAGAAAAAGGGAAACGTTCTGCACTGAAGCACTCCCGGATCATGATCCACCAACCCATGGGCGGAGTCCAGGGTCAGGCATCTGATATCGAAATTACGGCAAGAGAGATCATGAAACTGAAGCATGAACTTTATGAGATCATTGCCTTCCATTCGGGACAAACGGTCGAAAAAGTTGAGAAAGACTCAGACAGAGACTATTGGATGACAGCCGAAGAGGCCAAAGAGTATGGCATGATCGACGAAATTCTGATGCGTCAGAAAAAAAATAAGTAGGCTCTTTGCTTTTTACTAATTAACAGAGAATGAAGAAAGTAGACAGATGTTCGTTTTGCGGACGGGAGAAAAAGGATGTTCAGCTGCTCATTGCAGGTATGGAGGGCCATATCTGTGAGAACTGCATTGAACAAGCACATTCGATCGTCGAGGAGGAGTTCAAGAAAAATGAGGGTTTTGACCTGAAGGGTGTCGAATTGAAAAAACCCCGGGAGATCAAAGCTTTTCTTGATCAGTATGTAATCGGACAAGACGATGCCAAAAGAATTCTTTCGGTAGCTGTTTACAACCATTACAAGAGGCTGAACCAGAAAATCACGGAAGATGGAACGGAGATTGAAAAATCCAACATCATCCTGGTAGGACCTACAGGAACAGGTAAAACATTGTTGGCCAAGACAATAGCCCGTATGTTGCACGTTCCTTTTACCATTGTCGATGCGACAGTTCTGACAGAAGCAGGATATGTTGGTGAGGATATCGAAAGTTTGCTTACACGGTTGCTGCAGGCTGCGGATTACAATGTGGAGGCTGCTGAACGCGGCATTGTCTTTATTGACGAAATTGATAAAATTGCCAGGAAAGGGGATAATCCATCCATTACCAGGGATGTTTCAGGCGAAGGGGTGCAGCAGGGATTGCTGAAACTGCTTGAGGGGGCCATCGTGAATGTACCGCCACAAGGAGGAAGAAAACATCCTGAGCAAAAGATGATTCCGGTTGACACAAAAAATATTTTGTTCGTCTGCGGAGGTGCATTTGAGGGCATCGAAAGGAAGATCGGCCTACGACTGAATACCAAAGTGGTTGGCTACAAAGCCATCGCCGAACATGGGAAGATCGACAGGGACCACCTGCTTCAGTATATCTCGCCCCAGGATTTGCGTGCCTTCGGGTTGATACCTGAAATTGTAGGTCGCTTACCGGTGCTAACCTATCTGGTTCCGCTCGATAGGGGATCATTGCGCAGAATTTTGACGGAACCCAAGAATTCGATCATCAAACAGTACCACAAACTGTTCGAGATGGATGGAATCAAACTGGAGTTTAAGGAGGAGACGCTGGATATTATTGTCGATAAAGCGATCGAATTCAAACTGGGTGCCAGAGGGTTGAGATCTATTTGCGAAACCATCATGATCGATGCCATGTTTGACATGCCATCGGATGGTGGAACCAGTATGGTCATCACTCCGGAATTTGCCTCAGAAAAAATCGAAAGAATCAGTACTTTGCGACTTCAGGCAGGTTAATGTATTGTAAGAAATATTATTACCTTTGATGCGAATTAAAATTATAATAACAAATGAGTAAAGGAATTGTCAAATTCTTTAATGTAACAAAAGGATTTGGGTTTATCAAAGACGATGAGTCTCAAAATGAGTACTTTGTACACGTAACAGGCTTAATCGATCAAATCAAAGAAAACGACCACGTAACTTTCGAACTACAAGATGGAAGAAAAGGTCTTATCGCTGTAAACGTAAAACAAGCTTAAATAAAGCAAGTTTCGAACAAAAAAAAAGTGGGAACCCTTCGGGCTCCCATTTTTTTTTGATTTTTTTAATGGCTGCCAGCATAAATTATCAGGCTGATTCCGACCACAAAAAGAAGGAACATGGCTGTCAGTAATCCGGAAGTTCCCTTTGATCCTTTGAACTCTTTCCAGATAAATACGCCCCACAAAGCTGCGACAAGGGTTGCACCCTGACCCAGTCCATAGGAGATCGGAAATCCGGCTTTGCCGGCCGCGATGATACTCAAAGACATACCTATGCACCAGATCATTCCTCCAAGGATACCGGTCAGGTGCTCTTTTAATCCGCCTTTGAAATATTGAATATAACTTACCGGAGTTCCTTCAAACGGCTTTTTCATCAGAATGGTATTGAAAAGCAGGTTGCTGAGCAATATGCCCAGGGAGAAAAAGACTGTAGCTGTGTAGGGCGTAAGGAAACCGGCCTTTGGATGTACAAAGTCATCGGCCATCGAACTGGCCACAAACCGGTAAAAAAGTGCCATCATCACGCCCCCAACAAGGGAAAGCACAATCCCTTTGGTAGGTACTTTCATGGCCTGAGAAGCCTTCCTGCGATAGGCCAGGGCATCAATCACGATGGCTACCGTGACGAGTCCGACACCTGCAAACAGCCAAACAGCATTGCCCTGAGGAGTGGCAATGTAGTTGATGATCACTCCTAAAACAAGGGCTATGCCAATCCCTACCGGGAAAGCCACCGACATACCTGCAATTGCGATAGCGGCGGCAACCAGAATATTGGCAGCATTGAAAATGACGCCTCCCAGCATCGCTTTTTGTATGTTGGACGGATCAACTTGCTTAAGATCAGCAAGAAAATCGCGTCCCTGATCGCCAATACTTCCCAGCGTGAAGGCAAAAAAGAGCGACATCAGCACGATGCCGATCACATAATCCCAGTAAAAGAGTTCAAAACGCCAGGATTTTTCAGCGAGTTTCTGGGTATTGGCCCACGAACCCCAGCAAAGCATGGTCACGAATGTCAGAACGACGGCAAGGGTGTAACTTTCGACGATGTACATGATGCATAAAATTTAGTTGATTAATTGATTTGTTTATTAGTTGATGTGATGATTAGCTGATTAGTTGATGTGAAGATGGATGTTTTTTTAATCCTCGAATCAGCACATCCTCGAATTATCACATCATTTTTCTTTGAACACCAGTGCATCACTCACGTAAATCCTGCTATCCAGCGACTCTGGTTTTTTCTCTCCGGTGACCACAATTTTGAGCGTGTGTTTTCCGGGTGTCAGGTTAAGGGCATGGCAGATGTTTATGGGGGTTTGCTCCTGACTGTTGTAGAAGAAATAGGTGTCGAAGGAGTTATGCAATTTACCATCGATATAGAGTTCTGCTTTGCCGGCATCCTTCTTCCAGTTGCCTTCGAGGGAGATGGCTGTTCCTTCAAAATTGAACTCGAGGGCATCACCCTTTCTTGAGGCAAATTTTGCCTGGTTGGCCTTCACATTGTTCTCTTCGGGTCTCATTTGGAAAGTTTGCCAGTTGCCCGAAAGTTTCCAGCGCTTCCCGTCGAATATCGAGACCTTCTCGCTCAGCACCATCTTTGGAAAACTGACCTCGAGGGCTGCCGGAACAGGGGCCTGAATTTTGACATTGATCTTGTCTGGCGTTACTGTACCACCTTCTGCAACAACATGGTTGACGGCATATTGGTAAGTTTTGTCGACGGCCTTCCTGAAATTGTAATTGGTGTAAATGAAGAGGGAGTCCTGCATTTTGATGACACTCCTTTGCATGGCCTCGGGCAGATGGCTGAAGCCGTTGATCACTCCCAAAATGGCCATGGCATTGGATGGGTTGCAATCGGAGTCCTGACCGCAGCGGGTGGTGATCTCCATAGTTTTCATCACATCACCGCCACCGTACAGCAGTCCCATGACAATGAAGGCGCCGTTAAATTTGGCATCAATGTTGAAGGCCTCACCTGCGGTACAGATGTGCGTTTTGCCCCATTTATCTTCCAAAACTTTCCAGGAAGCATGCCAGTCGGTCGGGTTTTTATCTTTCAGCATCAAAACATCACGAAGCACTTTCGCATAGTCGGATTCGGCGGGCAAGGAGAGTAGCGCTTTTTCCACAATTTTGCGGAGATCTTTTTCAAAAAAAGCTTCTGCATAGAGAGCGGAGAGAAATACGCCACCGTAATAACCATCGCCGTAATTCATGATGTGGCCAATCTTATCGGCCAGTTTGGTGGCGCTGTTGGGCATTCCCGGCGACATAAAACCGATGTAGTCGGCCTCAATCTGAAAGTCTATGTCGTTGGCATGAAAATTATATTCAGGAGCGCCCGACCTGGGAGGGAAGATGCTGTCGAAATAATTTTTGCGCGACTGCGCGTTGGCGTGCCAGAGCATATAACCCGATTTGGCAAACAACTCCTGGTATTTTTTTGCCGGTGCCTCGATGCCAAACTGGTCCATCGTCATCAAAAAAGTGAGCTGCACATATAGGTCATCCTGGGTGAGTGCCCCAATGGCATCTTTTGGAGTCCAGCGGATGGAATCCTCAAAGGTGTGGCCCATAGCATGGAATTCGGTCGGAGCGCCATAGGTGACACCAAGGATTTTCCCGGCCCATCCGCCGGCTATTTTATCTTTCAGTACCTCAGGTGTGATGGTCCGAATGGTAGGGTCCGGCTGGCCGCAAGAAGTCAGTGCTCCTATCAGTATTAACACATAAAAACGTATAATATTCATATTATCAGGAAGTTAAAAAATTACAAATTACAAATTACAAATTACAAATTACAAATTAAATGAAGCAGTACAGTTTATTATTCGTTTTATGATCCGGACTGATGAAGAATGAAAGTGTTCAACAAATTTTAATCTGTAATTTTTAATTTTTAATTCTCTTTGGCAAATGCATCATCCGTCTTTCAATAAATGCTGCCAAACTATCCGGATTCATTTTCATTTTAACAAAGCACTGCTTTCCTTCAGGATTTTCATCCCAGGTATTGCTTCCATCCCGGTTCACATTGATCGTACCTTTCACGGTAGTAAAAAAGGGTTCAGTCCCATATATTGCGATCAGAACAGCGGTTTGGTCCCAACTGCTGTGTCCGTTCAGATCGTCTTTTGATCCGGCCATGGCGATCCGGAAGGCATCTTTCACCGGACTGTGCCGGACAGCACTACCTATCAGCCTTAATCCAGTCTTAACTTTATCCCCGATTTCGAATCCGGTAAAAGTAACAGGTGTTGGCCAGTTTTCGAAGCAGTATTTTGAAGCGGTGGAATCCATGTAGACATTGTACTCCTTGCCTTTTGGGAACCAACCAGCCATCGAAACAAGCTTTTTGACTTTCCGGGCTACCAGATCAGTTCCGTTGAGATTACTGGCCTGATCGGCAGGCGACTGCAAAAGGTTGTTGAGGTTGGTGATAAACCCGATGGAAACTATGGTGACCGACCCGTCAGGCTGGGACGATAGAATTTTGCGGTATTGGGCTACGGCATCAGGCGCGTCGTTGGTCGACCGGATTTTATGAGGATAGCGCGCAACGATGGAATCCGGCCAGTGCTTATCTGCGCCAATCTTTACCCCCTTCGATTTTGGTGCTCCTACCGGGATGGCCGGTCTCCCAAAATAGGTGTTTAACACATCGATGGTTGGTACAACGAGTGAATCTTTGTTGCATGCCATGATCCCGAGTATTTCAACCTTGCCGCTGTCGGCCATGGCATGAAGAACTGCTACAGCCCCCACATCATCGAAATCCGGACCGATGTCGGTATCGAGGATGATTTTGATTGGGGCGGCAGTTTCAGGTTTGTGCGGAGTGGTGCAGGATAGAAACATCCAAATACAGAGTAGTAAGAGTAAGGCGACGGAATTTTTCATGTATTTTTCTTTAATGAGTTAAGATTGCTTTCCCGACGATTCGGGATTCCTCCTACCAATGACAGATTTTTCAGAACTGTCATAAAAGGATTGTGCGACGTTCGAAATTATGAATATTTGAACAATTGGTCTATTGTATATTTGACTGATTATCAAAAGATTGCTTCGTCGTTCCTCCTCGCAATGACGAATATCGCTTGGGGGGCGTTGGATGAGGCGAGGGGTGGGTCAGGGAAGACGATTTATTGC
>CAYHQN010000165.1:0-7873 GCA_964358545.1 uncultured Tangfeifania sp.
AAACACTCGCTTCTCAATCAGTTGAGAAAAATCGGGTTGTCGGACGGGACTCAATCTTTAATTCAATATATGTCCTTTTTTCCAAGCATCACCGCTCCCACCATCGCCGCTAAAAACAGGATAGATGATAGTTCGAAAGGCAAATAATATTCGTCGAATAGAACTTTTCCAAGGTTCTTTACCAATCCGATCTGGTTCAAAGCAGGATCGGAAATCATCTTCAAATCATAGGTCCTGAAAACAGCGATCAATACCATCAAAAGCATACCACCAGCAATGGCGGAGGCAAATTTCATCAGTCGCGACTTCGGAAATTCACCCTGTATATTGAGGTTCAGCAACATCACCGTATAGATAAACAACACCATGATGGCGCCGGCATAGACAATGATGTGTACCACTGCCAGAAACTGCGCGTTCAGCAATATGTAGTGACCTCCGATGGCAAAAAATGCCAGGGTCAGGTACAATACGCTGTGCATCGGTTTCTTGGAAATCAGCACCTTTAATGCCGCATAAATCGCGATAAAGGAGAGAATGAAGAAAAGATATTTAGAGAACATCATCGAAGGAGTTATGAGTTATGAGTTATGAGTTATGAGTTATGAGTTATGAGTTATGAGTTATGAGACTTGAGACATAAGATTCCGGAACCAATCTTGATTGGAGCGTAAGTACTTTAGGCACTTTAGTCACTCTAGTCACTTTAGGCACTTGTTTAAACATTATGCGATTGGTTCTTGTCCTTTTTAAACGCCAGTACTTCGGGGGTTTGGCGGTGACTGATGTCGACTCTTTTGTCGACTGGTTCCACCAAAACATCTTTCCCATATATAAAATCACTCCGGTGCAAATCGGAAGGTACGGTCACATTGGTCAGGAAGATAGCCTCTTTGGGACATGCCTCTTCGCAAAGCCCGCAGAAAATGCAGCGAAGCATGTCAATTTCGTACACAGAGGCATACTTTTCTTCCCGGTATAGATTCATTTCATCCTCTTTCCTTTCGGCAGCAATCATGGTAATGGCTTCTGCCGGGCAGGCAAGCGCACACAAACCACATGCAGTGCAGCGTTCTCTCCCTTCATCATCTCTCTTTAGCACATGTTTGCCACGGTAAATCTCAGCGATGGGCCTTGTTTCTTCAGGGTACTGAATGGTTGCCTTCTTCTTGAAAAAGTGACTGATCGTGATGCGGAATCCTCCAAAAATTGCAGGTAAATAGATCCTCTCTGCAAAAGTCATTTTTTTGTTTGAAACAATTTTGCTTCGACCGGACAATGAACCTATATTTTGATTGACTGACATAGTTACAAGTGATTTTTTATCATGATAACGAATCCTGTAATAAGGATATTAACGATCGCCAAAGGCAACAAGCTCTTCCAACCCAACCGCATCAGCTGATCGTAACGAAACCTGGGAAGCGTCCATCGCACCCACATAAAGAAGAATATGAAGAACAATATTTTTGCAAAGAAAACCAGCGATCCGATGATCGTCAAAGCATTGTGTGACAAACCCAAAGAATCCATAAACGGAAAATTGTACCCACCAAAAAAGAGGGTGGCAATCATTGCCGATGAGATGAACATGTTGATGTATTCGGCGAAAAGATAGAAGCCCAGCTTCATACTGCTATATTCGGTATGGTATCCCCCGATCAGCTCGGTTTCGCATTCAGGAAGGTCAAAGGGTGAGCGGTTACATTCGGCAAAAGCACAAATAATGAAAATCAGGAAGCCCATTGGCTGATACCAGACATTCCAGTTCATGCCATGCTGCTGGTCGACGATATCCTTCAGGCTCAAGGTGCCGCTCATCATGACGATGGCGATGATCGACATGCTCATGGCCAATTCATAGCTGATCATCTGCGAGGCAGCCCTCACGGCGCCAATCAGGGCATATTTGTTGTTGGAAGCCCAGCCACCGATCATGATGCCATACACACCGATCGAAAGGATCGCAAAAACGTAAAGCACTCCCACATTGATGTCTGCTACCTGCAAAGTATACTCTGTCCCCTTGATAATGAAACTATTGCCCCAGGGGATCACCGCACTTGTCAGCAAGGCAATCATCATGGTCAGCGAGGGCCCAAGGATGTATAAAAATTTATCGGCAGTTCCAGGCATAAACTCCTCTTTGAAGAAGAGTTTAAGTCCGTCGGCCAATGGCTGGAAGATTCCTCCAATACCTGCCCTGTTCGGACCGAGACGATCCTGAAAAAACCCGGCAACTTTACGTTCCAGCAGGGTGGAATACATCGCCACCACCAAACTGATCAGCAGAATGACCGATGCGAGAATTAATTTATAGAGGATGTAATTGCCATCCATATTCAGGGTTGTATTTCGTTGTTACTATTTTTTTCAAACTCTTCCATGGTCACTGTTCTGTTTTCAAGCGGCAGAATAACAGTGGGTTGTTTCGAATTCAGATAATGATTTTGGCTGATAACCGAAGCCCTTTTGATATTTCGGGGACCCTCGATGGTCCAGTCGGATAGCTCCTTTTTATCGAAACGACATTCGTTGCAAATAAACTCCTCCACTTCGCCAAACTGATCTTTCCGGCCTGTCACGCGGTAGACCTCCTCTCCCCTCAACCAGGCAGTTACCTTGCCGGAGCATTTATTACAGGATCGGCTGGCATTCATCGGATTCAGGAACCAAACCCTGTTTTTAAAGCGGAAAGTCTTGTCGGTCAACGCTCCAACCGGACAAACATCGATGATGTTGCCGGAAAAATCGTTATCAATATCGTTTTGTATGTAAGTTGAAATCTCGGAAACATCTCCACGGTAGAGAATCCCGTGTGATCTTTTATTGGTTAGCTGATCGGCGGCATAAACACAACGATAGCATAAGATACAGCGGTTCATGTGCAACTGAATTTTGTCGCCGATATCAACTACCTTGAAAGTTCTTTTGGCCTCTTCGAACCGCGACTCTTCCCTGCCATTGTCATAGCTCAGGTTTTGAAGATCGCATTCACCTGCCTGGTCACACACAGGGCAATCCAGCGGATGGTTGATCAGCAGAAATTCGACAATCGCCTTCCTTGTATCAATAACTTCCTGTGACGTAATATTTTGAACCACCATACCATCGGCTACCGGAGTCCTGCAGGATGCCACGAGTTTGGGCATAGGCCGCGGATCCCTGGCAGAGCCCTGGGCAACTTTCACCAGACAGGTCCTGCATTTGCCTCCCGACTCCTTCAGTTTGGAGTAATAGCACATAGCCGGTGGAACCACTGCTCCCCCAATCATCCGGGCTGCCTGCAGAATCGTTGTCCCCTCCTCTACTTCAATCGTATGATTATCTATCGTTACCGTAAGCATCTCAATTATAGTATATTTTTATTTTAGCTCTTTCTGCCAAGAAAATTTCTAATATAGCACCGGTCCCTGAGCGAAGTCGAAGGGTCGATTTTGGAATTTCGATTTTCGATTACGCTTCTCCTGTCATTTTCACATTTTCACATTTCCACATTTTCCAATTATCACATTAAAATTTTACCACAAAGGACTCTAAGGCCAACACAAAGGACTCAAATTTAAATAGTTGCCTCCTCCCAGTCCCCTAGTCCCCTAGTCTCCTTGTCCCATAGTCCCCCAGTCTCCCCTTCATTTTTTAGTGACCATGGCTACACCTCTCCGGATGCAACACGTGCTCCTCAAACTCGTGCCTGAAATGCCGGATGGCGCTGGCAACAGGCCAGGCAGCGGCATCACCGAGCGGACAAATGGTATTTCCCTCTATTTTCGCAGCAATACTGACCAGTAAATCTATGTCTTTGGTTCTGCCCAGACCGTTTTCGATGCGGTGCAGCACGTTTTCCATCCATCCGGTACCCTCACGGCAAGGAGAACACTGTCCGCATGATTCGTGGTGGTAAAAACGCGCCAGATTCCAGGTATTGCGCACAATACAGGCATCCTCACCATAAACGATAAATCCTCCCGAACCGAGCATCGTACCACTAACAAAACCTCCGTCAGCAAGCGATTCGTAGGTAAAGAGACGTTCTTCACCTGAAGCTGTCTGTAGAATAAGTTTTGCAGGCAAAATCGGAACAGATGATCCGCCGGCTATCACCGCTTTCAGTTTTTTGTTATTTTTTATTCCGCCGCAATATTGGGGGTCGAATAGAAATTCCCGGACACTCAATCCCATCTCAATCTCATATACACCCGGATTGTTGATATTCCCGCAAGCTGAGATTAATTTGGTGCCGGTACTTTTCCCCGAACCGTAGCGGGCATATTCGGTACCGCCATGGTTGACTATAAAGCCAATATTGGCAAGCGTCTCCACATTGTTGACAACAGTTGGACCGCCATACAACCCGACCACAGCTGGGAATGGGGGTTTGATACGGGGATTTCCCCGTTTCCCTTCCAGCGATTCGATCATTGCTGTCTCTTCACCGCAGATATAAGCGCCTGCGCCTGAATGAACGTGAATATCAAGACTATATGAACTTCCCAATATATTATTACCCAGAAAGCCATTTGCATAGGCCTCACGAATGGCTTCGTTTAAAATTCCAATGATGTATTTGTATTCCCCTCTGACATAGATGTATCCGGTCTTGGCACCCAACGCATAACAAGAGCATATCATCCCTTCGATCAGCAAATGGGGAATTTTTTCCATCAGGTACCGGTCCTTAAAGGTGCCCGGTTCACTCTCATCCGCATTGCAGATCAGGTAGCGGGGCTTGTCAGATTTTTTGTCTATAAAGTTCCATTTCATCCCGGCAGGAAATCCGGCCCCTCCCCTGCCTCTTAATCCCGATTTTTTGACCTCCTCGACCACCTCATCCGGCGACATGGTTTTCAATGCCTTCTCAACTGATCGATATCCACCTGTTGAGCGAAACACTTCGAAGGTTCGAATCCCTGGAACAGCTATATTTTTTAAAAGAATTTTTCTTTCCATAGTGATTTTTCGGGCTTTTCTTCTTTCGCTTTCAGCGTTAACTCATCCAGGATTTGATCTATCTTTTCTTTCGTCAAAAATTCGTGAAATTCCGTATTTATTTGCATGACGGGTGCCGAACCGCAGGCGCCCAGACATTCAACGGCCTTCAATGTGAACAGTCCGTCCGGAGTTGTCCCACCCGTTTTGATATTTAATTTCTTTTCAAGGTATTCCTGCATCTTTTCACCACCGCAAATAGCGCAGGGACCAGTCCTGCAAATCTCTATCACATTTTTCCCGACAGGATCGAGGTAGTACTGCGAATAAAATGTGGCAACTTCGTAAACCTCAATGGGTTGAATATTCAGAAGCCCCGCAACATAATCCATGACATCCACACTCAAATATCCTTCGAACTCCTCCTGCGCAATGTGCAGCAAGGGCAACAAAGCCGATTTCTGCCTGCCTTCGGGATATCGCACGATAATCTTTTGCACTTTTACCATGGTCGCATCCGAAAAGCAGAATGCTTTGTTCTTCTTCTCGTGTAGCGGATGGTTGATCTTTTTATCTAACATTCTTTTGTAAAATCTAAAAACTATATCATTATAGGATGACCTCATAGGGTCACCATCATTATAGGATGACCACATAGGGTCACCCCTACTTTATCCTTTATCCTTTATCCTTCCTTCACGCATCCAGCTCCCCTGCAATCACATTCATGCTGCTCATGGTCAGAATAGCATCCGACAGGAACGATCCCTTCACCATCTCAGGAAAAGCCTGGTAATAGATGAAACAAGGCCGTCTGAAATGCAGCCGGTATGGGGTCCTGCCGCCATCGCTCACCAGGTAAAAACCCAATTCACCATTGCCGCCTTCAACAGAGTGATAGACCTCCCCTACCGGGACTTCCACTTCGCCCATGACAATCTTGAAATGCCAGATCAAAGACTCCATTTTGCTGTAAACCTCCTCTTTGGCAGGAAGATAAAATTCAGGAACGTCCATGTGATAACTGCCTTCCGGAAGATTTTCAAGCGCATTTTTGACAAGTTTGATGCTTTGCCAGATCTCTTCCTGCCTGACGCTGAAGCGATCGTAAGTATCACCGTTGGTTCCTACCGGGATGGTGAACTCAAAGTCGTTGTAAGAGGAATAAGGGCTCATCACCCTCACATCGTAATCAACCCCCGCGGCACGCAAACAAGGCCCGGAAAAACCGTAATTGAGGGCCCTTTCCGCAGAAATACCGCCAACATTGATGGTCCTGTCCATGAAAATCCGGTTACGGAGCAGCAATTTCTCAAACTGTTTGATCACCTTGGGAAGATTCGCTATAAATTCCCTTATTTTTTTTATCACTGAAGGCGTAAAATCCCTTTCAAACCCTCCTATTCTGCCCAGGTTGGTGGTGAGGCGAGCGCCGCAGATCTCCTCGTATATTTCGTATATTTTCTCTCGCTCCTGGAAGAGATAAACGAAGCCTGTCAATGCCCCGCTGTCGACACCGATCACACTGTTGCATATCAGATGGTCCGAGATCCTGGCCAGCTCCATGATGATGATCCGCATGTAGTCGATTCGCTTGGAGGTCTGTATACCCAGCAGTTTCTCCACAGTTGTTTGCCATCCAACGTTGTTGATGGGTGAAGAGCAATAGTTCAGTCGATCTGTCAGGGTGGTTATCTGGTAAAATGCCCTTCGCTCGGCCAGTTTTTCGAAGGCACGGTGGATGTACCCAATGGTCTGTTCGGTATCGATGATCGTCTCCCCGTTCATGGTCAGGATATTCTGGAAAATACCATGCGTAGCAGGGTGTGTGGGACCGAGGTTCAACGTGCTGAAGTTTTTGTCGTAATCTTCAGGTCTGACTAAAATATGTTCTTTTCCTAAATGTTCCATCATGATACTATCTTCCAAAAAAACGATCGTCCTTGTCTGTCCTGGTTTGATCTTCCAATGGGTATTCTTTGCGCATCGGGAAGTAATCCAGGTATTCTACATTTAAAATCCTGATAAGATTCGGGTGACCAATAAAATCAATTCCAAAAAAATCATATGTTTCCCTCTCCATCCAGTTGGCCGCTGAAAAGAGGGTTGTCAGGGTGTCAATTCCCGGTTTTTCTACCGATGTAAAGGTTTTTACCCTTATTCTCATGTTCGACTGAAAATTGTGAAGATGGTATATAACGCCAAGGGCCAACTCCTGTTCGGGGTAATGAATTCCGCACAGGTCAGTCAGAAACTGGAATCCCAAAACCTCTTTCAAAAACTGAACAACCGCCACAATGGACTGTTTCTTGACTGTAAATGTCAATATATCAGATGTTTCATCGAATAAGATCAACTCATTCTGAAATTTTTTCTGCAGGCTGGTTTGAATCGACTGTTGCTCCATGTTCTATTTTATTCCGTATTTCGCCAGCAGTTCGCGGTATTCAGGCGAATATCTTCTACGAAGGGATTCGCTTCCAACCAGTTCCTGGATTTTCATAAAACCATCGATGATTTGTTCGGGACGAGGCGGACATCCCGGTACATAGACATCGACAGGTACGACTTTATCAATACCCTGAAGTACACTGTAGGTATCAAAGATGCCACCACTTGCAGCACAGGCGCCAACTGCCATAACCCATCTTGGTTCGGCCATTTGTTCGTATACCTGATTAACAATAGGTCCCATTTTTTTTGCAATAGTTCCCATCACCATTAATAAATCAGCCTGTCGGGGTGAAAAGCTCAATCTTTCAGCGCCAAATCGGGCCAAATCATAATTGGCGCCCATGGTGGCCATAAATTCTATACCGCAACAAGAGGTTGCAAAAGGCAGTGGCCAGATCGAATTTTTTCGGGCAAGCCCAACCACCCTATCCAGTGTAGTAGCAAAAAAACCGGGAGCCGCATAGCCCTCCGGAGGTTCTACAAGGTTATA
>CAYHQN010000166.1:0-7864 GCA_964358545.1 uncultured Tangfeifania sp.
TTCAGATAAAGGAGATTGTGGGTAGATTAAATGTATAATGTAGGTTTGACCCTATGGGCTTCTAAGGGCTCTAAGGGCTTCCTTTTGACAACTTTGCTTGATATGTTCAAACAATTAATTTTTTAAAGGAGAAATGCTATGGCAAAGCAAGTAGAAAATCAGAAATTATCCAAGAAAATTGACTTTTTCAAATTTGATTTAAAAGCCGATAAGCAGCTAAAGGCTTTTGAGGGCATCTACAAAAAAAATAACGGCAATTGGTCTGCTATTAAAACCGATCTCACCGGAGAAGAAGGTTTTACGCCTGCTGTGATCAACAATCTGGAATTTACCCATCACCTTGCAGAGTGGAGCAAAGATAATGAAGACCTGATTTCAGTTTTTCAAAAAGACAAGGGAACCAATTCAATGCGCGATATGGCTTTAAAACTTAATAAAACGGCATTCATCGAAAAAGTGAAGGGTTTTGCTCCGGCAGAATCAGAGGAAGACAAAAAGGTTTTTGCCCTCAACCTGCATCGCGAACTTTTCCGCATAGAGCCAACCGCTATGCTGGTCAATATGATCAAAGACCCAAAAGCGCCGATATTAAATGACGCCATTGGAGGCCATATAGCGGCAGTTCTGGAAAAACAACCTGATTTCAATATTAAGACCACTTCTATCTACGAGGTCATCAAAAATGAAGAGGCATTGAAAGACATCCCTCTCGAAAATCATGAAGCGGTTAAAACCGAGCTTAAAACCTTGCAGCGCATCACGGCGGTCAGCCCGATATCAGACGCAGTGCCTGTTCTTTACAATGCCAACCTGCATACGGCCATGCAAATTTCAGCTATGCCCTCAACTCAATACATGGCAATGATGAGCAATAAAGGGTTGGACGATAACACCCTTATGCAGATTCATAGCAATGCACAACAGGCACGCGCACGCAACGAACATGCAATAATGGCTTTAAGAGAAGCAGGTAAAGGCACAGGCATTGCCATGATTGATAAAAGCATGAGTATGGTCACTGCCACAAAAGCTGAAGCAAGGAGTTTTAAAGCCAGGGCCAAAGCCAAGACCAAGTCAGATACGTCATCCTCCGCCCTGCAAGAAACCCTGACAAAGCACAACCTTTCCTGGGACTTGCTTTTTGGCGATGCTGATTTTTGCGAATGCGGCGAGTGCAATTCCGTTTATAGCGCGGCGTCCTATTATGTGGAGCTGCTGCAATATTTGCGAAACAATAATCTCGATCCAGATCCCGACAACCCGATACCAATTAATGAAAACAATTCAAAAGATATTTCCGGCACTCCTCTCGAAAAGCTCTTTGACCGTAGGCCTGATTTGGGTTGTTTGGAACTGACCTGCAAAAACACCAATACTATTTTGCCTTATATTGATCTGGTAAATGAAGTAATGGAAAACTATGTAGCTTTCAAGCACCTCAAACCTTTCAATGTAGAGGATGAAACCAGCAGCGAACTTTTAGCAGAACCTCAGCATACCGAATATCAGGCGTACTGCATTCTAAAAGACGAGGTTTATCCCTTTACCTTGCCCTATCATCAACCCATTGATGCCGCAAGAATATACTTAAAACACTTAGATACCAGCCGCCATGAACTGATTAAGAAGTTCAGAAAAAATAATTCAGGTAATGACGCTGAACTCACCCGCTTAAAAGATGAAGCATTAGACAAAGCCGCTGATGCCGAATTTTTAGGGTTAACCAAAGAAGAGTATGTAATCCTGACCAAAGAATGCTTTGAAAACAAAGCCTTGATGGACAGGCTGAAAAGTAAAATTCATACCGATGCCGAATATCAGGAATTAATTGGCGTAAGACCGGTTTGCAAATACTATGGCTTTGATAACGATAACACCATGCTTGGTGAGGATGGTCTTACTCTCATCAAGAAAGAGTTTCTGCGGCGCACAGGCATTGATTACTTTAATCTGGTATATCTGTTAAAAACCGAATATATTAATCCGTGTATGCCCAAAGGCAAATCAAAGGCTATCATGGAAAGCCTGCGGTTCAGCTATCGGTTTTTGCAGAACTACGCCAAGGCGCATGGCATAGATAAAATGGCGGAGTTATTGGCTAATACCGAGGCGCTGTTGAATCTATTGCCTCAACTGGAAGGAACGACTACTTTTTTTACTTCGGAAAAAAAGAAGAAGGAATGGACTTGTCCTAAACCTGCTGCCGAAGAAAATGAAATTACAAAGAAAGACATCATTCACTGGGTAAAATGCCACTTTGAAAAAGTAGGCAAGATGATAGTAATTGAGAGTGGCAGAGGTTGTGTTGATGGGAAAATCATAGCCGCAGGTGCTAGCAAAGAAAACTCAAGATTAAAAGTGATTGTTGAAGATTGTAAAATCTACTTAGGATCCGGGGTTGAGCGGAAGGAATTAGGAAGCATAGATAAGAAAACCGGAAAAGTAACACCTAAAGATACTCAAACTCCAATTGATGCCAATGCTTTTAAGAATTCAGTTTTCCTTGGTGACAAAGGTGAAAAAGGTGTATTCCTTGTCATTGACAATGAAGTCTACCTGGTCTTTTTAGAACAAAAAGACAGTTGCGATCTTGATACGGCATTACTCCAGCACTTGGATGGCTCGCCTCTGACTATTGAGGAATATGACAGGATTCATCGCTTTATCCGTTTATGGCGCAAGTTGGGCTGGACGATTATTGAAACCGATAAGGCTATTGCGGGTCTTTGCATCGCAAAAACTCAGGAAAGTAAACCAGATGATGCCATTTGCGATGACTGTGGCGAAGTTGACTGCAATAATGCGGATTGCGATGAATGTGAAGAAGATTTCACCAGCCAGCATCATTACTACATCAACCCTAATCTTATTCACCAGCTTGCGGCTGTAAAAAAGCTGTTAGACAAAACAGGTTTTGAGCTTATTAAACTGCTTTCTTTTTGGAGCAATATTAATACCGCCGGTGAAAAGTCGCTTTATCAGCGATTATTTCTAACCCACAATGTATTAGGGATAGATAAAATATTCAAGGCTGATGACAACGGCAATTATCTGACAGGTGATGCCAAATTACTTGATCATGTTCCGGTAGTGATGGCTGCTCTCAATCTTTCTGCCGATGATATCCATGCAATCATGCAGACTGCCGGCATGTAAGATAAGCTTACCTTGAATAATTTGTCCATCCTCTATCGTTACCGTTTATTATCCAAAGTATTAGGTTTAAGAATCCCCGCCTTTCTCAGCATCTTGCCATTGTATGGAAATGTCTTTCAGGATGCGCATGCGTCTCTCAAATTCATGAAGCAATGGGCAAAAATGGAAGACGCAGGATTTACCTATAAGCAACTGAATTACATTATCAGAAATGCAGATGACGAAAAGAAGCCATTTGCCCCCACTCAAAGGCAGGTTTTGCTGCTTAGCAAAAAATTATATGACGGATTGAATGCAATTGACGAGGCACATAAGGACTTAAAAGCGGATGCCTTAATTACAGACCCTCCAATGCAAAAATTGAACATTCAGGAACAGGCAAGCAGCGCATTGATACGAACAAAAGCCAGCCTGCTTTTTGAAACTGGTGCTGTTGATAAAATTATCGGCATACTGGAAGGCACAAATGTTTTTACGACCAATGCGCCAAAAAACATGGACTTTACTTTACCGGATGCAAAAACGCTTAAAAATAAGCTTAAATACGATAAAGCCCTTGGAACAATTCAGATTACAGGCATTTTGACCGAAGATGAAATTGTTGATTATAAAGCCATCAGCAATAATGCCAATTGGGCTAAGGCGCTGACACGTATTCAAAAGCAGCAGGACAAATTGTATAAAGAACTTTTATCAGGTGTATTTGAAAACGAAAAAACAAAAACAGATGCCGAAAAAGCAGGATTGGAAAAAAATATCAAAGCGGGCGACATAATTATTCCGCTGGATAAAATCCCCCAAGGGGAAGCGGACACCAATACCGCTCCTCAGAAACGAGCCGCCTTTTTGGAAATCTTTTTGCCCTATTTACGCCAGCAATTAACCCATCGTTTCGTCATCGATACTCTGGCTAATTTTGCAGCAATCGAAACTAAAGTGGCCGATGTTTTGGTGTCGGAAGTTCTGAAGCTGGGTACACCCGCTACGCCAATTTATAACACTTTTGAAAAAATCAAGGAAAGCAGCAAACCGGATGAAAACAATTGGAGCGGATATTTGATACCTCCTGCTGACGCAAGCTATACTTTTATTATTAAAAACAGCGACACAAAGCCTGTTGTTACCATAGATGGAGTTGTTATGGATTTTACAGCTCAGGAAGACCCTACCAATGAATGGTGGAGTGTAACGAGTGTAACAACATCATTGCAGGCAGGAAAATTATATAAACTTGCTGCGACAGGCGTGGAGCTAAAAAATATCTTCTGGAAAACGCCTGCTTTAGCTATTACTTCTATCCCTTCATCCGCATTGATACCTGATTTTGCGTCCAAGCAATGCGAGCCCACCTTAATCGCCTTGAAAAAAGCAGCCATGCTGGTTTCTACCTTTGATTTAAGCGCGGATGAGATCAGGTTTTTAGACCTGCGCAAAGCTAACTTCGACAATTTGGATTTTAATGCGCTAACACTTGAAACATGGTTGCGTCTGGAGGCGAATATCCGGCTGCGTAATTCTTTGCCGCAGGCTAAGCTTAACATGCTGGAATTTTGGAACTGGATATATGATGCCGCATCAGATGAGACAAAACTCAGTGAAAAGATAGCCGAACTTACGACTTGGAAAAAGGAGCGCATTGATAAACTAATAGCAGTTGATCATTTTAATATCGGCAAATTAGAAGATTATCGTAACGAAAAAAATCTGCTAAAACTACAAAAAGCCTTAGTTGTAGCCGATAAAATTGGTATAGACATTGACCTGCTTTTTGATTGGGCTGTGCCCACTTCCAGGTTTAACGCCTGCCGCAAAATAGCCGACAGCATTAAAAACGCCATTCGCGCCAAATACAACCAAACCGATTGGGAGCAGGTAGTTAAACCTCTCAATGACCAGCTTCGCAACAATCAGAAAGAAGCGTTGATTGGCTACTTACTGCAGCGAGATGAATTGATAAGGTGGAATGTTACTGATGCGGATGGATTATTTGAATATTTCCTGATAGATGTGCAAATGGAAGCCTGTATGGAAACCTCGCGCATCAAGCAGGCGATTTCATCTGTTCAATTATTTGTGCAACGTTGTTTCCTTGGGCTGGAATCGAAATTAGATGAACAAGGGAAGGAAATAGGCATAGCCAATAGTATATTAGACCGTGACCGTTGGAATTGGATGCAGCGTTATAGGGTCTGGGAAGCTAACCGCAAGGTATTCCTATATCCTGAAAACTGGATTGAAAGCAATCTGCGGGATGATAAAAGCCCATTTTTCAAGGAGCTCGAGAGCGAACTCCTTCAGAAAGACATCAATAAACAAAATGTGACCGACGCGCTGAAATCTTACCTCTACAAAGTGGATGAGGTGGCGAATATGGAGGTAGTCGGGCTGTATATTGAAGGAATAAAATCCGGCGAAAGGATATGGCCTGGAGGTTCAAAACTTCATGTCTTTTCCCGCACACGCAATGCCCCTTATTTCTTCTATTACCGTTATCTGGCATTAGATGAAATGAACTGGTATTCCTGGGAAAAGATGCAGGTAGATATCCCAAGTTATGATGTGGAGGACCCGGTTACCCATCAGGTCACCGGCAATGGTTGCTATTTGACGCCGGTCGTTTGGAATGGAAGATTATTGGTTTTCTTTCCACAGTTTATGAAGAAAACGAAACCGAATGAGTCTGCTTCCAGTAAAACCATTACAGATCTTGCAAATGATTCTCCTAACAGCTCAAAGCCAACAGAATACTGGGAAATAAAAATGGCTTGGAGCGAATACAGGAATGGCAAATGGACACAGAAGCAAATAAGCAAGGATGCGATATATGATGTTCCTGCAGCCAGCCCTGCGACTGCGGGGACTTCCTTTGCCAGTGTCGCCGCAGCAGTTCGTAGCGCTCAGGGTGATGCTAAAAACGCTGATGATAAGGCTGATACAGCCAAAGCAGCGGCTGAGACGGCTTACACAAAAGCCAATGATATTTATAAGACAGTTGCAAATGATCTATCTGCTGCGAATACTGCTGCGATTGTGGCCGGTGGTGGGTTAATAGCAATTCCGATGCTTAATACTCTTCTCGATAAGGCTAGAGAAGGAAATACTAATGCAGATGATGCTAAATCCAAGGCAGGAGAAAGTAAAGCTAAGACAGAGAGTTCTCTTACTAAAGCCGATTCCGCTGTCGCCGCTGTTAGTAGTTTTGAAGCAGCCTATAAAGCCGCGCCGCCAAATCCTTATGGTACTATTTCTAAATATGAATTTGTTCCTATTTTGTCAGACGATGCGAGCGAAAATGATAAGCTTTTAGCAATAAGGGTTTTTTATAACAACGAAGCAACCGAAAAGGGCAAATTTGAATTTAACGGAAATAGTTTACAAGCTCCTGTAAAAACATACTCCGGCAATAATTTAGTTGTTGTCGATAAATTTCACTATCGAATAGACAACTCTATCGTCTCCCTTCAAATTAACGATACCTCCGGATATGTTTTTCAACGCTCTTCGGGAGTCGAGAATTTCAGCCCCGTTAAGTTTTATCATTCCTATGTCCACGATCTCATCGGCAAAATCAACCTTGGTCGGTTAAAAGAGTTATTTGAATACAACTTATCTGTTGAATTAAACGACTTTGGTCCTTTCGATCAAGATAATAATGCAGCCACTCCTGATGTATATCATGAACTCAAACGCCCTTACTCGCTTTACAGTTGGGAGTTGTTTTTCCACGCGCCGATACTGTTAGCGGATTCGCTCAGCAAAGCCCAGCAATTTGAGGAAGCTATGAAGTGGTTTCACAATGTGTTCAACCCGATTGCCGATGGCAATGGAGATAATCGTTTTTGGCAATTCAAGCCCTTTAAAGAAATCAATAGTCAAAGGGTGTTAGACAGCATTTTCAATAATCTCCAGCCTAATAAGGCGGATAAAACCATCAACGAATGGCGAAATAAACCCTTTATGCCTCATGTGGTAGCGCGGAGCAGACCGGTTGCTTACATGAAATGGGTAGTGATGAAATACATAGATAACCTCTTTGCCTGGGGAGATTATTTATTCCGTCAAGACACGATAGAAACCATCAATCAGGCAACGCAGCTTTACATTCTCGCGGGGCATATACTGGGTCAAAGGCCAATGATGATACCCAAGCGGGGTAACATCAAACCACAAACCTACCTTGGGTTATTGGATAAATGGGATGCTTTCGGAAATGCGATGGTGGAGTTGGAATTGGCCGCACCTTTCAGCAATCAAATCACCTTACCTTTTGGCATGGTGAATGGTGAAATTGCTTTTGCCAACATCTTTGGTCTCGCCTCGTCCTTATATTTTTGTATTCCAAATAATCCTAAACTCATGGGTTATTGGGATACCCTTGCCGACAGGTTATATAAGATACGCCATTGCGAAAATATTGAAGGCGTCTTCCGGAAATTACCTCTTTTTGAACCTCCCATAGACCCTGCTTTGCTTGTTAAAGCGGCGGCTCAAGGCTTGAGTATAGCCTCGGTATTAAATGACCTTAATACACCAATGCCTAATTACCGCTTCTACTATTTGCTGCAAAAAGCTTTGGAGTTATGTAATGAATTAAAATCATTGGGCGGAGCCATGCTTTCTGCCATTGAGAAAAAGGACAACGAAACCATTGCCCTCATCCGTGCCAGGCACGAAGGCACGATGAACAACCTGATGATGGAAATTAAAA
>CAYHQN010000167.1:0-4247 GCA_964358545.1 uncultured Tangfeifania sp.
TAGTGTAATTTGGTGATTAAGATTGAGGGGTGTACGTGTCGCCTGTGCCAAAAAGACGGCTGCCATGGTGAGGTAGATCGAGGTGCCATCGAGGTTAAATGAATAACCAGTTGGAACTATCAACCCGACCACGGAGCGCGAACAGCCTATCTTTTCCAGCTTCTCCATCAATCCCGGTAGGGCGGCTTTCGGGGATGATGTTCATGAAAAAATCGACTACTCCGTGGCTTTGGGCCGGCTTTACAAATTTCGCCACAGCCGACTGATCCAGGGTCAGGGGGTCGACATGCATCCCTGCCCCAGGTTGGAAGAGGTTCACGATGATCAAGCCGATAATCAACGCTAATATGGAGACAACTTCAAAATACAAGATAGCTTTGATACCAACCCTGCCCACTTTTTTGGTATCCTGCATCCCTGCGATCCTGGTTACGATGGTGACAAAGATGATGGGTGCGATCATCATTTTGACCAGCTTAATGAACCCATCTCCCAATGGTTTCAGTGATTCGGCAAATGCAGGTTGGTAAACACCCAGGATGATACCCAGAATGATGGCGACGATTACCTGGAAGTAGAGGCCTTTGTATATTTTAACCACAGATTATCAGTGCTTTAAAAATATTGTGAATATCCAAATCATTGTTACTTCGTTGTGATTTTATCTAATGCAAAACCACGGTACTTTCCATGTCCTCCAAGGCAATCCCTTTGGTTTCAGGCATCAATTTCCATACGTAGAGCAATTGTAATACCATCATAAAGGCAAAGAAACCGAAAATCCAGGCGCCTGGTACATTTGATGCAAAGAACGGGAAAACCTGGGCAACCAAAGCGGCAAAAACCCAGTGAGTGAGGCAACCGAAGGAGGTTCCGCTGGCGCGCACTGAATTTGGAAAGAGCTCGGAGAGGAAGACCCAGATACACCCAGCATCCAGCGCCAGTCGTTGGCACCTCCGACACCCTGCAGGAGGTGGTTCGAAAAGTAGGCAATGAGAATGCCTGACACCACATTTAGCTGAAAAGAGAGAACCATGCGGCCGCGGTATTTTGGCGGGGCGATTTCAGAAATATAGACAGGTGCGACAACCGAAGAGGCTCCGATGCTAAGGCCACTCAAAAACCGGAAGAACATGAAGAGGTAAACGTTGGTCGACAAGGCAGCGCCAATGGAGGTGATAAAGAAGAGTACACCTATCCAGATCAAAGTTTTCTTCCGTCCAATCTTGTTGGCAGGGATATTCCCTAACGCTGCACCAAACGCAGTGCCGTACAAGGCCATGGCAATTGCGGTTCCATGGAGCCAGTCGCTCAGGCCCCACAATTTTTGAATCGCTTGCTCAGCGCCCGAGATCACGGCCACATCCAGACCAAAAAGAAATCCACCCAGTCCAACGGTAATGGACCACAAGGCTAGTCGTTTGTTCATACAGGTCTAATTAGCTCAGAAAACTTCTGAAAAGTATGAAAATATCTCTTTCCAGCCAACAGTATGAAATTTCTGACCGGGCAAATCTTTGCGGAAATAAACTTGATGGATTCCTCAGTTTTACCAGCCCAATACTGCCTACTTTGTCCTTTTAACTTTACTTGCCCTGAGAAGCTTGTCGAAGGGTCCTTTATCCTTCTTCAGTGCATCTCGTCCCCAAACAGCTTCTCCGAGATAAAACGAACCGGATACCACGCCGCTAAAAATCCGATCAGGGAGACAGAAATGACGACCAGGATCACGTCCGTTGCTATGATTTTCATCGGATAGGCGTCGATGATAAAGGAGGAGGCATTGCCAGAAAGCTTGACCAGACCATAGGAGATTTGTGCCTGACAAATTGATAGTCCGGCTACGGTTCCGAGAATAGCGCCAATTAAGGAAATGAGCCACCCTTCGAAGAGGAAAATATTCCGGATGGTACGCCTGTCGGCACCCATGCTTTGCAGGATGGCGATGTCCTCCTTTTTGTCGAGGAGCAGCATGGTGAGTGAGCCAACAATATTGAAAGAAGCAATTACCAGAATCAGGATAAGGATCAGATAGATGGCATATTTTTCGCTCAACATGGTTTTGTAGAGATAGTCGTGCTGCTGATAGCGGTTTTTTATCTCGAAGCCGTTTCCAAGGAGCGAAGTTATTGCAGCTTTTGTCTCCTTCTCAGAGATGCCCTCTTTGAGCTTCAGTTCTATGGCATTCACCTTCTCAGGCTGTTCAAAGATCTCCCGGGCAAAACTAATGGGTACTATCACGTATTTGCTGTCGAGCTCCTGCTGGATAGAGAAGATTCCCGATGGGTAGATCAGTTTCTGGTTGAAATTCCCGGTAGGTAAAAGAGATGATTCTCTTCCCTTTTTAGGTACATAAACGCTGACCGGCTCCATTTGTTGGACTCCGACTCTTAAATTGCCAGCGATGACTTCACCAAAAACGGCATAGTTGTTGACGGCATCTTTTAATTTGAACTCGCCCTCAATGATCATCGAGTCGATGCCCGAAAACTCCAGATAATCATCGCTGACTCCCTTGATGGTGGCAACAACCATCCGGTCGTTGTAACGCAACATGGCAATATTCTCTATGATCTCAGAGAAATAGGCCACTCCCGGCATTTTGCGCAGTGCATCAAATTGTGGTCCGGTGGCAGAGAAGCTTTTGCCCTCTTTGACCGTGATCCTGAGTTCCGGATCGAAGGAGGAGAAAAGCGACTTGATCAGTGCATCAAACCCGTTGAAACCCGATAATCCTATGATCAGTCCCATGGTTCCAACTATCAGTCCAGTCACTGAAATAGCCGAGATCAGGTTGATCAGGTTGGTCTTCTTTCTGGAGAAGAGATAACGGCGGGCTATGTAAAACGAGAAGTTCAATATTTATATGCCTTTACCAGCAATCCGGTTCCCGACTTGTTGGTTTGATTTGCGTCAATATAATTCAGTATCGCACAGAAAGGGAAAACAACCAGGTAATAAAAAGGAAGCAGCAGGTAGAAGATTTTTGAAAATCCCAGCAGAAGGATGGGATATTTCATCGACAACTTCCAGGCTACTGACCCGTATTTGCCATAGGTGTAAGAGGTTTCGACCCCCGAGAACCCAGCTTTCAGTAACTTATTGCGGATATCACCCATGTTGTACCCATCCCTGACATGCTCATCGATAAAACCATGCATACCCTCCTCATCGTGGTGATCCGTATCGGAACCTCCCTGGTCGGAAGGGGACGAAATCAGCAATATACCACCGGGCTGCAGTGATTCACTGAAATTTTGGAAGACCAGTTCATCTTCGAGAATATGCTCCATCACATCGACAGAAAGGATCAGGTTGTATTTGCCGGGAGCTTTGTATTGGGTCAGGTCGGCCACCTCAAACGAGACCTGGCTCCCTTTTCCGATTTGTTGAAAGAATTGGTTGCAATCGTCGATCTGTTCCTGTTTGACATCGACCCCCAGAATTTTTGCGGAAGGGAATAATCGCGAAATGCCATAACAATACTGGCCAAATCCGGATCCTGCATCCAGAACGCTCTTTACAGAAACAGCGCTGTTCCGTTGCAATGATTTTAGCGCCTTGTTCACATGCCAGGCCCTGAGCAGCAACAGATCCAACAGTCGATAGAACAGTTTCCGCAACAATGGAGAGCTGTTGAAGAGGTTTCCCAGTTGGCGTTTGATCGGATCGTAATGCATGGGCGCGCTTTACTTCAACAGGTTATCAATCTTTTCGATATAGTCCAGACTGTCGTCCACAAAAAACTCCAGTTCCGGAACATGACGCAGTTGAAAGCGAACGGCATGACCCAGTTCGCCGCGAAAATGTCCTTTGTGCAGCTTAATATCAGCCATCACTTCGGCAGCGCCTTCAGAAGGAAAGATGCTGAGGTAGCATCTGGCCAGTGACATATCTTTGGTTACACGGACGGCTGTGACGGAAACCATTTTCCCTTTGGCCAGTGTGAGCGCTTCCCGCCGGAAGAATTCACTCAGCTCTTTTTGGATAAGCCGGCCGATCTTGTTCTGTCGCGTTGAAAATTGTTCCATGATGATCCACTTAAATTTTAGACAAAAATAGGCAAAATCGGCGGGTTCTTCATTTTTTTCTATTTTGGACCAGTTAAAAAAGATTAACCGGCCATTTTAGAAAAAATAAAATTCTACTTTTGGTACAAATCAGAATGATCAGGGAAGCAACCGTAAATCAGCAAACTATGTTTTCCCTGGTTCCTGTTCTGTAATTGAAAACCAAACAAAATTTTT
>CAYHQN010000167.1:4257-7711 GCA_964358545.1 uncultured Tangfeifania sp.
CGATGAAGGAAAATATTTTCAAATTGTCGACAGATCAGCTGAAGGAGATTGCACAGGATCTTCAGCAAAAGGTGGAAAACGGATTGAACAACCACAATACTGAGATTCAATGCATTCCAACCTACATCAAGCCAAAAACATTAGGTGTGGAAGGTCAGGCAACTGTACTGGATTTAGGTGGTACCAACTACAGGGCTTCTGTTGTCAGTTTCAAAGATGGCGAAACAGATATTTACCCGCCTGATGGCTGGAGCAAAGATCTGAGCGTCATGAAAACCAAAGGTTATACTGCGAAAGATCTGTTTGCCGAGCAGGCCTCCTTTCTCAAAGACCTTAAAATGCCGGAGAGATCGCCCATCGGTTATTGTTTCTCATACCCTGCAGAGTGTCTGCCGGACGGCGATGCAAAACTTCTTCGCTGGACCAAAGGGGTTGACATTCCGGAGATGATCGATCAGCCGATAGGCAAACCGCTGAAAGAGTTTCTGAATACTCAGAGCGAAGTTGAATTTACTGCTGTAAAAGTGATCAACGATACAGTAGCCAGTCTTTTTGCGGGATTGTCTGACAGCTCTTATGATGCTTACATTGGCCTGATCGTTGGAACAGGTACCAACATGGCAACTTTTATCCATTCCGATAATATTGGCAAACTCGATGTAGAGTTGAACTGGCAGGGACTGACCCCCATCAACCTTGAATCAGGTAACTATCGTCCATTGCACCTGACAGCCATCGACGACCAGGTTGACATTGCTTCAGGTACGCAAAATGCACAGCGATTTGAGAAGGCGGTATCCGGAATGTACCTCGGCAAAATTTTCACCACACTCTTCCCGCTGGATGGTTTCGATGAGAAATTTGATGCCAAATCCCTCACCGATCTTATCAACAAACCGGAAAAGAACAAAAAGGAACATGTTCGCGCTGCCCGTCGCATCTACAAACGCTCTACCAAATTGGTAGCTGCTTCCCTGGCCGGACTGGTTGCCGTGATGGTTTCGCACAATCCTGAGATTAAAAAAGTTTGCCTGACGGCGGAAGGTAGTCTGTTCTGGAGCAAGGTTAAGGGCTGTAAAGCATACAACAAGCAGGTATCTAAATATCTCAAAAGAGTTCTGGAAGAACTCGGTCACGAGGATGTCAAGGTAAAAGTCAATGAGATCCACAATGCCAATTTGATTGGATCGGCGGTAGCGGCTTTATCTTAAAAAGAAAGTGACTAAAGTGACTAGAGTGACTAAAGTGAGCTAGAGTACTTGGAGCCTCAGTACTTCAATGTTGTTTCAAGTTAACTTTAGTCACTCTAGTCATTTTAGTCACTTTAGTCACTTTTCATGGTCGAATTTCTCCAACATTACGGGCTCACAGGCCTCTTTTTCGCGGGTTTCCTTTCGGGATCTATCCTGCCTTTTAACTCGGAGGCTGTCATGTCTGTACTAATACTGGCAGGGGTAAACATCACTTCTTGTATCGTAGTTGCTACAGCCGGGAATACTCTGGGCGGGATCTCCATCTTCTACCTTGGCTACCTCGGAAACATGGATTGGATCGAGAAATATGGTAAGGTAAAAATGGAGAAGATTCATGCCATTAACCCCAAGCTGCAAAAATACGGACCCTTGTCGGCCCTTCTTTCATTTGTCCCGATCATTGGAGATGTTCTTATTCTGGGTCTCGGTTTTTTTCGCATCTCTCCCAAACTCACCATGCTTTATATGTTTATCGGGAAAGCCATTCGCTATTGGCTGTTAGCTGAAACTTTAAGGCTGATAATATAAATTTAATTTACGATTTTGGAATTTCGATTTTGGATTACCGGTCACTGATTCATTCTTCCCTTTTGTGTCCTTTGTGCCATCCTTAGAGCCCATTGTGGTAAAGATTTTAAAATTCACCACGAAGGACACAAAGGTTACACGAAGGTAAACACAAAGGAGCCGCAAAAATCACTAATTTTGATCATGGCATAATCCAAAATCGAAATTCCAAAATCGAAAATTCTTATGAGGGTTGTAGTTCAAAGAGTTTCCTATGCTTCTGTTTCTGTTGATGGAGATAAGGTCTCTTCAATTGGAAACGGGATGTTGGTTTTGGCAGGTTTTGAGCATGGCGACACTGAAGGGGACCTTGATTGGATGAGCGCCAAAATCACTCAACTCCGTATTTTTGCCGATCAGGGGGGTGTCATGAACCTGTCGGTGAAAGATACTCAAGGGGAAATTCTGCTGATCAGTCAGTTTACCCTTCATGCTGCAACCAAAAAGGGGAACCGCCCATCCTATATCAGGGCGGCGCCTCCTGAAATTTCTGTTCCTTTGTACCAGATGTTTGTTGATAAGGTATCTGAGCATTTGGGAAAACCTGTCAAAACCGGAATTTTTGGGGCCGACATGAAAGTTGAGCTGCTCAACGATGGACCGGTCACAATTATCATCGATTCGAAAAACAAAGAGTTCTGATGTTTGTTAACTGATTAAAATAGAGATACGCTATGAGTCTGATATTCGATAATTACGAGCGCACTTTCCATGCTGACGAAGTGAAGAACGGTCTGAAGGCCATCCGGTCCAAAATGGGAGGGACACTTTCCAAAGAGGATATGAAACTGGCTTTCTCCTGCATCGATTTAACCACACTTGGCGCAGAAGATACTCAGGAGAAGGGACGGGTAATGGCCGAAAAGGTCTCGCTCTTCCCCCGCCATTTTGTTGAATTGCCCAATGTAGCTGCCATCTGCGTCTATCCAACGCTGGTAAAGGTTGTGAGAAAAAACCTGAAGGATCACAATGTTGCCTTGGCCGCTGTATCGGCTGGATTTCCATCCTCGATGACTTTTCTTGAAGTGAAGAAGTTGGAGACCTCGATGGCGGTTGCTGCCGGAGCCAATGAGATTGATATAGTGATCTCCATCGGTACATTTTTGGAGGGAAACAGCTCAGAAGTGATGAAGGAGATCTCGCAAATCAAAGGCAGTTGCGGAGAGGCCCATCTGAAAGTCATTCTCGAAACCGGAGCGCTTAAGACCGCTGAAAATATCTGGAAAGCATCACTAATGGCCATGGTGGCAGGTGCCGATTTTATCAAAACCTCTACCGGCAAGATGGAACCTGCTGCTACTCCTGAGGCTGCCTGGGTGATGTGCAACGCCATCAGGGAATTTTACCGGATGACCGGAAAGAAAGTTGGATTTAAAGCTGCCGGAGGAATCGTGGAGAGTGCAGATGCGCTCTTTTATACTGCCATTTTAAGGAGTATCCTGGGTGAGGAGTGGCTCCATCCCCATCTGTTCAGGATTGGTGCCAGCCGACTGGCAAACAATCTTTTAACTTCGATAACGGAAGAAAAAATTTCTTATTTTTAGGGTACCAAAGCAAAAGGAAGTGACTAAAGTGACTAGAGTGAACTAAAGTGCATAAAGTACTTTCTCTATATGCCAGATTTGTATGGAGTC
>CAYHQN010000168.1:0-7667 GCA_964358545.1 uncultured Tangfeifania sp.
ATTTACTTAAAATCTTAAGGACTTATGCATTACAAACATAGGGTCTCAGGGAGCACAAAGCTCAGGAACTGGTCTCAGCATACATTTCCTATTTCTTTGCAATTTTCAAAACTGCTACAATTCCGTCCGAAAATGACTTACCATCTTTGTTTGGCATGCTACCGCGGACGGCTCGTTATTCGTTATTTCCAACCCGGGGTGTCGCTCCTTCGTCGCTTTACCCCGGGCTACAAATATGTTGCCACTACGCGGCTGGATCTGTAAGAGTGCATAATGGTGGTTCAAAACCATTGAAATGCCTTTCCCTATTTCATTGCCGTCTGCTTTAGCTGACGGATTAGGAGCAAACAAGAGATCGGGCTTTAGCCAAATTGACGGATTGGGCTAAAGCCCAGATAGATCTTGCATCTTTTATCCGTCAGCTAAAGCAGACGGCAATGAAATAACCTCACTGACCTATTGGAATTATTGGATATCTCAACTTTCCACTTCCCCGTTTCTCCGTTTCCTAGTTTCACTGTTTCAGTCTCCCAGTCCCTTAGTCCCTCGGTCCTTCCGTCGTCTCCGTCCTTCCCGTCACCCTGTCACCTTCGCCGGCAATCCCTTTTTGAGTATCTTCCGGTCAGTGCGGGCACGGGGCATGAAGATGTCTTCTGCAGTAAGGCCTGCCTCCTTGATCACTTTCAGACAATATTCGAGCCTGTTGAGGTCGTCGTTTTTGACGTTGTTGGTGCCGAAGGTAAATTTCACACCGGCAGCTTTGGCTTTTTTGATGAAGGCAATGCTTGGTATTTTGTACCTGGCATTGATCTCCAGGGCCACCTGGTTTCTTAGCAGGACATTGACGACCTTATCCATTCGTTCGTTGGTCCATAGTTCATCGTAACGGGGAGCCAGCTGTGCAGGGAGGAATGTCGGATTGACGTAAATATCTACCGGTTCAGCATCCATGATGGCCTCAATTTTTCCCACAAGCATGTCCATAAACTGCTGGTCATTGTCCACAAAGGTTTCATCCGGCATCCAAAGCCTCATTCTGCGGCCCTTTTGGTCGGTCCAGGTCATGGCGTCGGTAAATATGTAATCAAATCCGGCTACGGCTTCCGGGGTGAAGAGAGTTACCCATTCGCGCCCTTCGCACTGCATGGCTTTGAAAACGGGCTCTTTTGCAATGCTCTTCAGGTAGCTGTTCAAAGTTGAATCATTGGTAACAGGGAATTTTAATCCGCAGTTGGCCGCAACGCCATACACGAATCCATTGCTTCTGGCATGCTGGCATGCCTGGTCCATGGTAAGGCCGCCCTTGAGGTGCACATGAAAGTCGATCAGCGGAAATTCGCGTTGGTTCAGACTGTCAATCACATTGGTTAGTGAATCTGCCTTTACCGGCAGAATAATCCGACTGTTTTTATCAATGATTGGTTTAATTTTCATATCAGCCACCACTATTTCACCCAGATCATTGGCTTTTCGCAACGAGATAAAGCTTCTGGAAAGTACTATCCCCGTTAGGTTTTCGAGCCTTCTGGGATTTTGGGGCTCCGTATATTCACTTATCAGTTTCCCGTTCACCTTGACTTCGATGTGGTTGCCTTCGACCGAAACATGGAGATCAAACCACTCGCCGTCTTCGGCGGTACGTACAAAATTGTTGCGAATTTTGCTCAAGCTACCAGTCATTTGGCTGTTTCCAGTACTGTAATCACTGTTGTTGATCAACACAGAGTAACCTCTGAATGTCTTCGGATCGTAGTTTTTGGAAGTAGCGAAATTCACCATTCCGACCGCTCCTTTCGTCGTTTTCATCTTGAAGTTAATCTCAAAATCCCGAAGCCTGAACCTGGAGGTGATGGAGGCGCTGTTTTTCGCAAGAAGGAATTGGCCATCCTCCATATTTGCCTCCTTAATTTTCCAGTATTTTTCCAAATTACTCTTGTCGATAGTGGTAATAACTCCTGGTTCAGGTCCTTTGTACCTGGCAATGAAATAGACTGCCAGGGTCAATACCAGTAAGGCAGGCAGAATTCTTTTGTAAAGCATAACTAAAAGTATTTGTAAATATCCTATTCGAAAAGGAAATCTCAGGATTTCCCAATTTTCCTTCTGTAATTTTCCACTTCCCAATTGTCGATGAAGGCGATCTGTTCGTCGTTCATAAATTTAGGCCCACCGAAATTCTCCGTATAGAAACTGATCTTCAGAATGTTTTCATAAACGTCCAGTACGTTGGAAGCCGATTTCAGGCTCTCCTCTATCCCGAAAACCCCCAGATGCTGAACCGCCAATACCTTTGGAAGATATCCGAACCTGGCAAAATAGCCCGCAATCTTTTCAGAAGCAACAGCAAATAATTCAGCATCGTTTCCCCCGGAGGGGATATAAAGATAGTGAGCTTTACAATAGACTATATCATCCGGGGTAAAAGATTTATCTGCTTTGCTGAATGACTCTTCCGAAGCAAGGAACCAGTCGGTCAGCTCGCTCCTGAATCCGATGGAACTGAATCCTGCGTAGCCGGGATGCAACCCGGCAAGCCGGTCAATGATCACAGATTTTACATCTGATCTTACCGTACCCGGAAGTTGTTGGCGCAATTTCGCGTCGATGGTTGCCATCAGTTCAGCATAGATGGCTTCTATCTCTTCGGTTGAATTGGCACCCACAAAGACGCCATGGTTTTCCAGAAAAATCAACTGTGGTTCATATCCATGGCTTTCGGTAAATTTTCTGATCGCTTCGGCCACCACTTTAAAAAGAATGTATCCCGGATCGGTGTATGGTACAAACAGGGTTTTATCATCAAACATCTCCCTGCTGCTCGTCTCCGCCAAATTCGAACACATCACCGCGTTCACTTTGGTAGGATGTGTATGCACCACATACCGGTAGCTGATCAGATCGTGCAAGGAGGTTTCGACCGAAGGCCTTAGCTCTTTAGGGGAGACGATTGCCTCGTGCAGATCGGCTTTTACCTCGCTTTCACGCAAAAGCGGGTCTGTGCTGTACTTTGTTTGCGAGATACCTTTGAGCTTCGCCCGGGACAGCGAGACAAACCCACTTTCATCGATGGTTGCCAGCGATATGCCACTGGCCTTGATCCAGATCATCTCCTCATTTTTATAGGAGGTATTTCCTCCGCCTGCAATCACAAAGGAGGGATCGGACCCGAAAAGACGGGAAATTCGGACTAGGTCTTGTAAATTTTCGTTCATTTATATCTTCTCTGTATTTCTAAATTCTCGTCCTTATGAAGGATTTAAGGATAAAGGATAAAGTAAAAAGGAAAAAGTGAGCCCCGTGCAATGTGCCAGATGAATTCCAATAACGGGCATTCTAAATATTATATCAACTCAAGATAAGAGCGTTCTTACTTTATCCTTTATCCTTTTCTTTTTTACTTTATCCTTTTTACTTTATCCTTTATCCTTTTCATCTTTTAGAGAGTACATCCCGCTCGTAAGCCCGAATTTCCTCCACATAATCCGGTCCAACCGGCACTCCCGATTTCATCAGGTAATAGTTCCATACGGCACCGATGGGCATGGTTTTTTGTTCCTCGAGGTATGCAAGCCGCTCGAAGTTCATCCCTTTCTCTTCGAGGTCCAGCAAGAGTTTGGTTGGTTCGAGCAGCGCTATCAAAAATGCTTTCTGGGTAGAGCGGGCGCCAACGACATAGGCACCGATGCGGTTGATGGAGGCATCGAAGAAATCGAGGCCAATGTTGACGCGATTTTGGAAATTATTGCGGACGATTTCGTGCGCGATCAGTTGCAGATCTTCATTGAGGGTGACCACATGGTCGGAGTCCCAACGGACCGGACGGGTCACATGTAGCAGCACCTCATCCAGGAACTGCAGGCAGGCAGAAATCTTATCGCCAACCTGCTCGGTTGGGTGAAAATGGCCGTTATCGAGGCAGATAAGTTTCTTATTGGAGATGGCATATCCGAGGTAGAAATCGTGGGAGCCAACCGTCATCGATTCTGCGCCGATGCCAAAGAGTTTGCTCTCGACTGCATCTTTCATCTGGCTTTTTGGATAGTCGACGGCCATGGCCTCATCGAGCGATTTTTTAAGCAGTACCCGGTGACCATTCCTGTCGATGGGGGTATCTTTCGATCCGTCAGGAATCCAGGTATTGTGAACGCAGGGCGTTCCCAGCTGTTTCCCGATTTCGGCAGAGATGGCGCGGCAACGCCGCACATGTTCGACCCAGAATTTGCGGTTTTCCTCATTTTTACTGGAGAGGGTAAATCCGTCGGCAGCCCTGGGATGGGAGAAACAGGAGGCATTGAAGTCCATACCGATACCCAGCTTTTTGCACCAGTCGATCCAGCTTTGGAAATGTTTCAGTTCGATCTGGTCGCGGTCTACCATCTCTCCGCCGAAATCACCATAAATTGCATGAAGGTTAATGCGTTGTTTTCCCGGCAGGAGCGAGAGGACCTTTTCGAGGTCGGCACGAACCTGTCCGATATTCCTAGCTTTCCCGGGGTAATTTCCGGTAGCCTGGATGCCTCCTCCGGAGAGGGTTGCATCAGGTGTTTCGAAACCGCCCACATCGTCAGTTTGCCAGCAGTGAAGACTGATGCTGAGCTGATCCATCTTCTCCAAAACCAGATCGGTATCTACGCCAAAAGAGCCATAGATTTCTTTGGCGGTGGCGTAGGATTTTAAAATCATTTCCTTGTTCATTTTCTGAATATTTTATATTGTTCTAATATGTTGAAGTGACTAAAGTGAACTAAAGTGACTAGAGTGACTAAAGTTATTATGAATCAACATTTTTTGCTTTAGATGGAATTACCAATTCCAACAATGAAGACTGAAAGCAAAATCGTGGCGATTCCTATCACGAAAGTGCGGAATGTGGCGGGTGAAACCCCTTTCCACTCTTTGTTGTAAAGGCCCCACATATTGGCAGTCAGGATGATGGTTGACATGTGAAGGATCCAGGAACTGGCGCCATTGCCCAGTTTACTTTCGCCCATCCCATAGAAAAAGAATTGCATGAACCAGGTTGTTCCGGCCAGTGCTGCGAAGAAATAGTTGTTCAACAATGGCTTTTTCAGGTCGGTAAAATTGCCGTATGTTTTGTTTTTAAGGTTCAAAATGGTGGTCCAGATCAGGTTAGTGGTGAGTCCTCCCCAAAGGATGACAACAAAAGTCACATTGTTTTGAAACAACGGATTGAACCCTGCCCTGACGGCCTCTTCGGCCATGGGCTTTCCGGCTTCGATGCCAAAATTAAAGAAGGAGCTGAGGATACCGGATATTGTTGCAATGATCAAACCTTTAACCAGACTGAACTCCTGCACGCTGGCCTGGCTTTGTTCAGGAGTGAGTTCTTTCTCTTTCTTCCATCCGGCATGACCTGAGATAGCGATACCTGTCAGGCAAACCACTACGCCCAGCAATACCAGCTGGCCTCCGGGATGACCAATCATGTCGACAAATGATACTTTCCCTACAGTTGGATGGAGAGAATAGTAAATGGATGGGACCAATGCCCCGAAGGCAGAACAGAAACCCAAAATCACGGAGTTACCTAGCGACATGCCGAGGTATCTGACACCCAGACCGTAGGTTAATCCGCCGATCCCCCAAAGAAGTCCCATCATATAGGTGATTCCGAGGAAGTTGCCGGATGAGGAACTGATGATGGCCGCGAATCCGGGTACGGTAAGATAAGCGGCCAACGGAGGAACGATCAGCCAGGAGAAGAGCCCGCCAATGATCCAATAACTTTCCCATGCCCAGCCTTTTACCTTCTTGAAAGGCATGTAAAAACTTCCGGAGGCGAAGCCACCGATCGAGTGAAAAATAATCCCTAAGAGTACATTCATTGAAATAGTTTGTTTGTTAGTATGGCTTGCTTATCGATTACAAATTACAAATTACAGATTACAAATTACAGATTACAGATGAAGGCCGGGAAAACCGGAATTGAAATTATTTTCTAAAAATAGATTAAAAATTATGATATGCCTGATTGAATAGACATTTTTTGGTTGGTGAGGCTGGTAAATATTTAGGTTTCATGTTAGATTAGGACTTTTCCTATTTTGTCTTTACCTTTGTTACGAATCAACCGTGTGCTTGAACACCACGTAAAAAACAAGTAATAATGAAACAAAAAGTTAGTGTTGCCTTTTTTTTGGCAGGCGTTCTCTTCACCTCCTGCCTACTGATCTCCAACCTCATTTCCTCCAAAATCATCGCCATTGGGCATTGGTATGTACCAGCGGGTGTGATGATTTTCCCGATTTCCTATATCCTGAACGATGTGGTGGCCGAAGTGTGGGGCTTCAGAAAAGCACGTTTGATCATCTGGACCGGGTTCATAATCAACCTGATTGCTGTGCTATTCTACTCTATCAGTGTCAAATGGCCGGCAGCTCCCTTCTGGCAAAACCAGGAGGCATTCGCGACAATCTTGAGCAGCACACCAAGAATTGCCACAGCCAGTTTATTGGCTTATCTCGTTGGCTCTTTCATCAATGCCTGGGTGATGAGCAAACTCAAAATAAGGTCGAAAGGAAGAAACTTCTCCTTCAGGGCTATTTTGTCGACCATCTTTGGTGAAGGGACCGATTCGGCTATTTTCATCACTGTCGCCTTTGCCGGGATCATTCCATGGAGCCAGTTGCCAATGATGATTGTAACACAGGCCATCATCAAAATTCTTTTCGAAGTTGTGCTGCTGCCGATGACCATCCATGTTGTCAATCTGATCAAAAGGATCGATAACATTGACACTTTTGATGTCGGAGTTTCTTACAATCCGTTTAAGATAAAAGAGTTGTAGAAAAGGGCACAAGGACACAAGGATAAAGGATAAAGGATAAAGGATAAAGGATAAAGTCAAAAGGATAAAGGATAAAGGATAAAGGATAAAGTTGGGTTTGCAGAAAATCATGAATTTAATCTATTTCCTGTATGAGCACTAGAGAAAAAGCCGGATTAACCCATTTGGGCAGAGCGGGGAATGTCTATCATTTCGAGTATGATCCTGCCTTGCTGGAGACATTTGACAACCAGCATCCTGACAATGATTACAGGGTAAAATTCAACTGTCCGGAGTTCACGACCCTCTGTCCGATTACCGGTCAGCCCGATTTTGCATCCCTCTACATCAGTTACATTCCTGATTTCAAAATGGTGGAGAGCAAGAGTTTAAAACTTTACCTCTTCAGCTTCAGAAACCACGGAGATTTCCACGAAGACTGTGTCAACATTATCATGAAGGACCTGATCAAGCTGATGGATCCACGTTACATCGAGGTTTGGGGGAAATTTACCCCAAGGGGAGGCATCAGCATTGACCCTTACTGCAATTACGGCAAACCAGGCACCAAGTTTGTTCAAATGGCGGAGTACAGGCTGATGAATATGGATATGTACCCGGAGAAGGTGGATAACAGATAATTAAAAATTAAGCTTTCACTACCTTTTTGTATCCGTAGATTGCTGTGGCGCCCAATTCCTCTTCGATGCGGAGCAACTGGTTGTACTTGGCCATCCTGTCGGAGCGGCTCAGTGAACCGGTTTTGATCTGACCTGCGTTGGTAGCTACCGCGATGTCGGCGATGGTGGCATCTTCAGTCTCACCTGAACGGTGAGAGGTAACGCTGGTGTAACCTGCACGATGGGCCATTTCGATGGCA
>CAYHQN010000169.1:0-7601 GCA_964358545.1 uncultured Tangfeifania sp.
GAAGCAATCTGTTGAGAGTCGTATAAATTTTCCTTATCTTAATGACATTGCCCTAACGGGGCAAAAACATCCGTCTGCCCGCTGACTAAAAATAGTAAAAAAGCTTAACTTTGCGCAAAATCAAAAACCGATGCAACAAAGAGAAATTGAAGTTGCCAGACAGTTGCTGGCAATCAACACCATAAAGATACAACCAGACGCACCTTTTACCTGGGCATCAGGCTGGAAGGCCCCGATCTATTGCGATAACAGGAAGATTTTATCCTATCCTGCGACCCGTACTTTCATCTGCAAGGCATTTTCAGAACTGGTACGCGAAAAGTACCCTGATGCCGAGGCCATTGCCGGTGTAGCCACAGGCGCCATTGCCCATGGGGTATTGGTTGCGGAAGCGCTTGGATTGCCATTTATCTATATTCGTTCCGCCCCCAAGGGCCACGGATTGGAGAACCTGATTGAAGGCGACATCCCGCAAGGGACCAAAACCGTGATCATCGAAGACCTTGTCTCAACCGGCACCTCCTCCCTGAATGCCGCACAGGCCGTTCGCAATTACGGAGCGGAAGTTTTGGGAATGCTGGCCATCTTCACCTACAATTTTCCTCATGCCGCAGCTAATTTTGAAAATGCAAACATTGAACTGACCACCCTCAGCAATTACAATGTTCTTTTAAAATTGGCCCACGATTCGGGTGAAATCAACGATAAGCAACTGGCAAGTCTGAACAACTGGAGAAAGACCCCTGAAACCTGGGGAAGATAAAAAAGGATAAAGGATAAAGTAAAAAGGATAAAGTAGGGGTGGCCCTTCGTGGCCACCCCATCCTCCACCAACTAAAATTTAAGGATCTAACCGACAACAACATGGGAATTGAAAAATATGTGAGTTCACCACATGAGATCGCCTGGTCACAGGAGTCGGTGTTTACCAAACTCTCCAACCTGAAAAATTTGGAGCAGTTTGTTCCGTCCGAAAAGATTGAAGAACTCAACAAAAAAGGGATCGACTCCAAAGGTTTTAAGGTCGATGATTTCTCTGCCACCGAAGATCGTTGCAGCTTTACCATCAGTCCTGTTGGAAATGTCGGAATCGGGATCGTTGAACGTGAACCTTACAAATCCATCAAATTCCAGGGTGAGAAATCCGTACCATTTCCGGTTACTATGTGGGTACAGCTCGTTGCAATTGATGAAAACAGCTGTAAAATAAGGCTGACCCTCCATGCCGAACTCAACATGATGATCAAGATGATGGTGGCAAGTTATCTGGAGAAAGGGATTGAGAAGGTGGCTGAGATGCTTTCGGGTATTGACTATTCTCCGGAATAAGTGCGCTAAAGTGACTAGAGTGAACTAAAGTGACTAAAGTACTTCGCTATAATCTGGATTAACTTGTATACCATGTCTCATGTCCTATCTTTCATGTCTCATATCTTAAAATTCACAATCTCCAATCTCCGGGATCCCAAACTTTAGTCACTTTAGTTCACTCTAGTCACTTTAGTCACTTAAAAGAAACCTCCTTAAAATAAAAACCCCTCACCTCCCCATTCCGGGTTTCTATTTGCAGTCGCCCATCTCCCTCAATCCCGATAATCTTTCCTTCAAAATCCGAATCCTGGTCTCTGTAATTGGCCCAAACGCCCTTGCGGTAAAGAAGTTTACCATAGTCGTGCTGAAGGATGTAATAATCGCCCCTGATCAGGGACCGGTATCTGTTGTCAAGACAGGTGCACAGATCGGTCAGCATCTGAGAAAGCTCATACGTTTTGCCAGTCAGGTTCTTCAAGGAGACCGGATTTGGTGCATCCGAGACAAAAACTTCCTGGTTGATATTCAACCCGATGCCTGCAAGCGCCCTCGAGAATTTTCCTCCGGTAATGGCAGTTTCGATCAATATTCCAGCTATCTTTTTGTCATTCACATAGATATCATTGGGCCATTTGACCGATACATCTGAGACAAACCGGGATAAAAAATCGGTCATACCCAGCGAAATTGCCTGCGAAATTGAAAATTGTTGTGAAAGCGCAACACCTGACGGATAAAGAACTACCGTGAATGTCAGGTTTAATCCGTCTGCACTTTCCCAGGAGGCCAGGCCCGTTCCCCTACCGGCTTGCTGACATGTAGCAACAAAGAGCGTTCCTTCATTCAGACTTTTTGTCAGCAATTCCTTTGCGGCATAGTTATTGGTCGAATCTACCCTGTCCAGGTGTATGATGGTTGATCCTATCATGAGTTTACAAAATTTACCCTGTAAAGTTAGCGATATTGGAGAGATCCTGCACCGAAAGAGTTTTTTATGAATCAGTAAAACAACTATCTTTGTCTCTATAAATCATTCTATGACTCAAAAAGTGAGTGAAAAAGGCCCGTTGGATTTGGTGGATGCCATTGTCGAAGGCATCCGTCGAAAAAAAGGGATTGAAATTGTCAACATCGACCTATCCGGTGAAGGAGGGGCTGAATGCGACAATTTCATCATCTGTCACGGAAGTTCAAATACACACGTCGATGCCATCGCACGGTCGGTGGAAGAGAGTGTAGAAGAGCTAGCCTTTGAAACTGTCTGGCATCAGGATGGATTTCAGAATGCACAATGGATATTGCTTGATTATGTGAATGTGATGGTTCACATATTTCAGGAACCTTTCAGAAGGTTTTACGATTTGGAATCTCTTTGGGGCGATGGAACAATTTATAACATTGAAGCTGACATTTAAATTATCATGGCAGAAAAAAAACCAAATACAACAGGTCCAAAGACCAACAAAACGAACAGGCCCGTCATGGGCGGACCCAATAAGCCCTCCTCTTCTTTCAAGTTTAATCCTATGTACGTTTACGGGATTATCCTGGTAGCCATTCTGTATATTAATTATATTTACGGAACTAGTGGCAAACCGGTAGAGACCAACTGGCGTGAGGTAAAAAGTACAATGCTAAAGAATGGCGATATTGAAAAAATCGTCATTGTCAACAAGACAGAGGCTGAGATTTACCTGAAAGAGGGTTCTTACGAAAAATACAAGGCCAAATTGAACCAGGGCCTATCCGAACCTTCGAAGATAGGTCCTCATTTCACATTCAACATCGGTTCTGTAGATGTCTTCGAATCCAACCTGGAGAAGGCCCAGCAAGAGGTTGGCGAATCATCGCGTGTTATTTTGACCTACGAAACCCGGACAAACTATTTCACTGAGATCTTCAGCTGGATTTTCCCCATATTGATTCTGGTCCTTTTCTACTTCTGGATCTTCCGAAGGATGAGCAAGGGTGGCGGGGGAGCCGGCAATATCTTTAGTGTAGGAAAATCTCAGGCCAAGGTTTTCGACAAAGAGTCGAGAGTTTCGACCACCTTCAAAGAAGTTGCCGGTTTGGCGGAAGCCAAAGAGGAGATTCAGGAGATAGTAGAGTTTCTTAAGAACCCTGATCGCTACACCAAACTAGGTGGCAAGATCCCGAAAGGGGCTTTACTTGTCGGCCCTCCCGGAACAGGTAAAACACTATTGGCCAAAGCAGTAGCAGGAGAAGCCGACGTACCCTTCTTCTCCATGTCAGGCTCAGACTTTGTCGAGATGTTTGTAGGCGTGGGCGCCTCCCGTGTTCGCGACCTCTTCAAACAAGCCAAAGAGAAATCACCTTGTATCGTCTTTATAGATGAAATTGATGCCATTGGCCGTGCCCGTGGCCGCAACCCCAACATGGGATCGAACGATGAACGTGAAAATACGCTGAACCAGTTGCTGACTGAGATGGATGGTTTCGACACCAACTCCGGTGTGATCATCCTTGCCGCAACCAACCGTGCCGATATTCTGGACAGGGCACTCATGCGTGCCGGTCGCTTCGACCGCCAGATCCATGTGGAACTGCCCGATATGATCGACCGTAAAGAGATCTTCGAGGTGCATTTGCGTCCGTTGAAACTGGGGGAAGATGTAAATGTAGAATTTCTTGCCAAACAGACTCCCGGATTCTCCGGAGCCGATATCGCAAATGTCTGCAACGAATCTGCATTGATTGCCGCCAGAAAAATGAAAGAGGTGGTTGAAAAACAAGATTTCCTCGATGTTGTCGACCGTATCGTAGGTGGATTGGAAAAGAAAAACAAAATCATATCGGTCAACGAAAAGGCAACGATTGCTTACCATGAAGCCGGTCACGCTACAGTTAGCTGGTTGCTTGAGTATGCCCATCCTCTGGTAAAAGTAACCATTGTACCCCGCGGGAAAGCGCTGGGCGCTGCCTGGTACCTGCCCGAGGAAAGGCAGATTACAACCAAGGAACAGATGCTGGATGAAATCTGTTCCTCCCTGGGCGGACGTGCAGCCGAAGAGCTGATCTTCAAATCCGTCTCCTCAGGCGCCCAAAACGATTTGGAAAAGGTAACCCGCACCTCCTTTGCCATGGTCTCCTACTTTGGCATGAGTGAAAAAATAGGCAAAGTAAGTTATTACGACTCGTCCGGTCAGTCAGATTATTCATTTACCAAACCCTACAGCGAAAAAACAGCTGAAGTCATTGATTCTGAGGTAAATATAATCATCAACAAGGAGTATGAAAGAGCTAAGAAAATTCTGAGTACCCATGCGGAAGGCCATAAAAAACTAGCAGAACTGCTACTTGAAAGGGAAGTTATCTTTACTGAAGACCTCGAACATGTTTTCGGTCCAAGACCATGGAACAAAACAAAAGAAGAAGAAAAAGCTGAAGAGGTTATCGTCCAGGCGGCGGAGGATAATGATACTGTTGTATAACAGAAATATTTTAGACCAACTAATAACGGGGAAAATTTGAAAGAATTTTACAAGAGGAGCATCTCCGGACTGCTCTTTGCAGTGGTACTAATGGGGGCCATCTGGTTTGGCCCCTGGAGTTTTGCCCTACTTTTTGGACTTTTCTCCATCTTTATCCTCAAAGAGTTTTACCAGCTTTCAAAAACCGCCGGCATTTCACCGCAGAAAGCCGTAGGGATTACCATGGGCGGCTTAATTTTCCTCCTCACTTTTCTCTATACAAAAGGGATCGTCTCAGTAAATCCCTTCGGATTTTACCTTGCAATTCTATTCGTCATTCCTGCATATGAACTTTTCCGTGCAAAGAAGAATGCCCTTGAAAACATTGCCGTCACTCTTTTTGGAATTCTGTACATCATCTACCCGTTCTCACTCTTTAACTATTTTGTTTTCCCAACGTTTCCTGCTACCAGCAATTATGAACCAACGCTCCTAATTTTTCTTTTTATCCTGATTTGGGCGTATGATTCGGGCGCTTACCTGTTCGGCGTAACTTTAGGTAAACATAGGCTTTTCGAGAGAATATCTCCCAAAAAGAGTTGGGAAGGATTTTTTGGTGGCTGGTTTATTGCCCTACTTTTGGCTGTTGCCATGCAACGGCTCTTCCCAAGGTTTGAGACAGGATATATGTTACTGATTGCCACGATTGTTACCATCTCAGGTACGATCGGCGACCTGGTCGAATCGATGATCAAACGAAATCTGGGACTCAAAGATTCGGGTAAATTTCTGCCCGGTCATGGAGGTTTGCTCGACCGGTTCGACAGCATCCTTTTCGCCTCTCCATTCGTCTATCTGCTCATCCACTTCTTCGGATAAAGACTATATTCAAGAAAAAATCACTATTTTTGTCTCACTTAACGAAAAAAGAATGAGATTACACAAAGAGGGATATAAGATAGTTTTGATTTCGATATTAATTTGGCTGGCAGTCAATTACCTGGTTAGCCTTACGCATGATACAGTGTTTCAAGTTTTCATGATTTTGGCAACTTCGCCCTTTCTGGTATTATGTATCCGTTTTTTTCGCTATCCCCGCAGAATTATTACCGCAGCACCAAAATCCATAATCTCGCCGGCCGACGGCACGATTGTCGCCATCGAGGAGGCCACTGAAAATGAGTATTTTAAAGATAGGAGATTGCAGATTTCTGTCTTTATGTCAGTAAACAATGTGCACATCAACTGGAATCCGGTTCCCGGAGAGGTCACCTATTTCAAACACCATAACGGCCATTTTATGGCGGCCTATTTGCCCAAATCCTCAACCCTGAACGAAAGGGCTACTACCGTGATTCGCATGGCCAATGGGACCGAAGTTCTGGTGAGACAGATTGCAGGTGCAGTTGCCAAACGCATTATCTCCTATTCCACGGTAGGAAAAAAGGTAACACAGCTGGACGAGCTGGGATTTATCCGTTTTGGGTCCCGTGTCGATATCTACCTGCCTGTCGGAACCAAAGTCAATGTTGAACTCTGTCAGGAGGTTACCGGCAGTCAAACCATACTTGCTGAATTATAATTCCGGTCTTATGATCAAGAAGCACATTCCCAATACCCTCACTTCGCTCAATGTCCTTTGCGGTAGCATTGCAGTGGTTTTTATTTTAAAGGGAGCGCTTACAACAGCAGTAGCTTTGATTCTTCTTGCAGCCATTTTTGATTTTCTGGATGGCATGACAGCCAGGTTGTTAAAGGCCTATTCGCCGATAGGAAAAGAGTTGGATTCGCTGGCAGATATGATCTCCTTCGGGTTGGCGCCCGGTTTAATCATGTATAAACTGCTTGAGACAAGTCTTTTCAAGGAAAACGTTGTACCGGATCTGCAATCAAATCTTACCCTGACAGAATTATTGATCGTTGGAGCTGCCTTTCTGATTCCGATTTTCTCCGCCCTGCGGCTGGCAAAATTCAATGTCGACGAACGACAGACCAGCTCTTTCATCGGATTGCCAACCCCTGCAAATGCACTGTTCATCTCTTCGCTGGCAGTGATTCAGGAGCATGGAACTATTCCAGGCATTGATCAGCTTTTGCTTTCAACCCCGATACTGCTCTTCATTACTTTCCTCTTCTCTTTTTTGCTGGTAGCCGAGATTCCTATGTTCTCGCTAAAATTCAAAAATCTTAGCTGGAAGGACAACCAGGTTCAGTACATCTTTATTATTTGTTCGGTATTATTGATTGCCACCCTGCAACTTTACGGTATTTCCACGATAGTTCTGCTTTTTATCGGAATCTCAATAGTCAGTGAATTGACGAAAAAATAACGCACTCGTTCCTACGATTATTCTTCAGTGGAGTATCCTTGCTTTGGCAGTTCCACAGCCTTTTCCAGAAAAATGAAAGAGGTCAAAGGAGTGTTGGGAGTAGTTACCTAACCTGGTGGTACAGGCCGACCCGAAACAGTACGATGTTGAGGCATTGCCCTATTTTGTCAGCCACCTCTCCAACGACACCGGCGTGGTAGGATTTCAATCTTCCATGGACAGTACGGCAAAAATCCTGTTCAAAATAATTTACATTGACTCGCTCACCAATACTACAAAAATTCTGGAATCAATGAGAAGTGATTCCCTTACCATCAATTACGAAGGAGGGGATGTCGGGAAGGTCGTAAACAGGTTCAAGTTTTAATATAAGTCACTGAAAAGAAATAATGTCTCTTTTCTCATTAATTTGACCCCTCTAAATCTACCTAGAGAGACTTCAGATTCGTGTTAAGATCAACATCAGCGCATAATTCCCCTCCTATATTTGTGTCATATGACCATGGATAGGAAGTAAAACGTTCTTTGA
>CAYHQN010000170.1:0-7476 GCA_964358545.1 uncultured Tangfeifania sp.
CTAAAGTATTTTTCTGAGAATTGATGTAGCTTCTCTTTTCCAGTAATATATAGGTAAAGTTGCTCTTGTTTTATACCTTTACTTCTAAAATCGGGATAGATTGTTTGAGAATAATAAATTGGAGCCAAAGAAAAATTCCATAATTCTGATAAAAATTCCTGAACCAATCCCTCTGCCCCCCAAAAGCGGTCATCACCTTTCCCCGACCAGGAAGGTTTTTTTAGTACAAAAAGTACTGATTCTAAATCCTCTATTCCTAAGATATTCAAAAGAAAATCGGAAGTTTTTTTTTCAATATTACGTAGAGCAAAAAAAGCAAGCAATACGAAAAAACTGTGAATTTGCTTAACGTAAAAGAGACGACGTAAATCATCTAATTTCGTTTTATCAAAATCTGGTTTTTTTATTTCAGTATAAAATCTTTGTTGATGTTTCCAGAATAATTTGTCTAAACGATCACTAAGTCCCGAATAATATGTGAAAATATATTTGGGAAGAAAACTGCCCTTCTGTGAAAAAAAATCAACTTTTGTCATTGATTTGGCATCACTTAGCCAAACTTCTTCGCCATTGATAACTGCTCTATTAGCTACATGAAAAATATATTTCCCAGTTGAAAAATCAACAGAAACCTGTTTACCCCGGATTTGATATTGAATTTTATAATTGAATCCATGTGGTGGGTCTTCCTCTAAATCCAGATGTTTAAAAATTATTATAAGCGCTTCCAGAAAATTAGATTTTCCAGTAGCATTTTGCCCTAAAAGAACAGTATTCATTTGGGTTTTATCCAAATCGACTCTGACCTTTCTCAGATTTTTAAACTCTTCAATATAAACATAATCAATTCTCATCTTTTTAGAATTATTGATGATTCTTTCCCTTCAAAAAGTATTTCAATCTCGTGTTCAATTTTTTTCAGTTCAGCATAAAACTCTTCAATATTGTCTTTATGCTTCGATTTCAACCACAATTCTCTTGATTCAATTGGTTGATCCGATTTTTCAAGGATTTCTTTTATCGTTTTATTCGCATCCATTGGTTTTTTCTTTTTAGGTTTTTCTTTTTCAACTAGCTTTTGGCTAATAATATAATCTTCCTTTTCTTGAGAAATTTGTTTTAATAGAATTGAAGCAGGTTTGTCGCTTTTATCTTGAGAAACTAGGTTTCCTTCAAATGCCTTTCTGAGAATGGCCTGGCGAAAGATTTCAATCTTTTGAAGTCCTATGGAAATTGAATTCTCAAAATTTTCAATCAATGAAAATTTTGAATCGAGTTCTTGAACTATTTCAAGTTGATCCTTCTTTGTAAAAACGACAAAGCTTAATTGGATGAATTTACCTTTATTAATTATTGGTAATGTTGTCGAAGAAGCATTTTGCTTCAATTGTTTTTGAAATCCTGGAGAAAGTATTTGATAATAAATAAATTCAGGGACATAATTATCATTTGGAATTATTGCATTAATTTGCTGATTAAATGCACCTTTTTCCCTTACTAAACCTGTTTTCCCTATAGTTGCACCAATACATGTAACAAGAACTGAATTTGCAGGAACTGTTCGTGTCAAATTGAAGCCTAATTCAGATAATTTATCTTTTGAGTCAACTATGTGATTTCCTAGCTCCAAATCTGAGGGTTTATAAAAATTATAATCGGCACCATAAAATCTCGAATTGCTCTTAGGGGGTGTTGTTCCAGTCGTAATAATACCCAGCTCTGCCACAAGAATTTTCTTCCCTGATTTTCGGTTTAGATCAAACGCACTATTCAGCAACGCCTGCCGATAAACCTCCAGTTGTTTTTGAGCTTTTTTCAGTCCTGCTTCTGCATGATCGAGTTCGCTAAACAGCTCTTCGATTTTGGACACAATACGTTGCTGTTCTGGAAATGGAGGAAGTGGAAATGGTAGTTGAGTAAATTTAGTAGCGGAAAGTTCGAGAAAGGTTGTTCCACTAGCCATGTTTTCAGCTAGTGGTTTAATAGTCTTCAAATAGTAATATACATATTCACTAAGAAGTGATTCTGTTAAAATGATATTCTTAAATCCCTGATTTGTGGCCATTTCATTTTTGGCAATGACCACATATCCAATAGGAGCTCTTGATGAAAAAAGAATACTTCCTTTGGGTAAAAGTTTTGCAGACGAATACTCCAAGCCAACTTTAGTAATGCTTCTGGCTCCTTTATCTATATAAACATCTTTATAATTTGACAAATCAGCTGGAGTTATCCATGAAATATCACCTCCCCATAATTTTGGATTTTGTGTTGAAGGCGTACCTCCGCTCGCGACAATCCCAATTTCACCAATTGTTGTCCAAATCCACCCTTCCGGCAGAGTATATATTGTATTTTCCGTAACCATTAAAAACAGATATGATTATTAATAGGCACACTTACAGTTGGTTACCCAACAGTATTCTCCATGCTCCAAATTACAAATAAAATTCATCAATTTCATCCCTTTGCCTATCATAAATTCCGCACGTTCGGAATCTCCCTGTGCCCCTCTTTGTAATTATTTTCTTGCGGCGAATGTTTCACCCATTTCGAAACTGCCTCAATCAATATCAACAGCACACAAACCAGGATCACAACCGTCAATATCGCATTGACCACTCCCTGAATTCTGCTGGACTGAATGAGTATCTGCGGAATATAAATGTTGTAAAGGTTCATAAACCCGCCGGTCACAGTGGTAATCCCGACGAAAGTCATTGGAACAACAGTGATCCAGATATATTTGCGTTTACCATGGTTGATCAGGTAGGAGGTACCTATGGCAAGGGCCAAAGTGGCCAGCAACTGATTGGCAACCCCAAACATGGGCCAAATGGTCGAAACAGTACCCGTGTAGATAAAATATCCCCATGCGAAAACAACCAGAAAACTGGTTGTCAAATTTCCCGCAAGCCAGTTGGTACGGCCAAAAGGGGCATAAATTTTGCCCATTGCTTCCTGCGTAATAAAGCGGGCAATCCTCGTGCCGGCATCCACGGTAGTGAGAATAAACAGGGCTTCGAACATGATGGCAAAATGGTACCAGTAAGACATCAATCCGTTCAATCCGGGCAAACTGGAAAAGATCTGCGCCATCCCTACGGCCAGGGATACAGCGCCTCCGGGACGTCCTGCAATTTTTTCCCCTACCTCAGCCGATAATTGTGTCAGGTTGGATTCATGAAAGCCAAGCGATTGAAGCTGCGGAAGAATCTGGGTGAACTTTTCGGGCGAGACGTTGATCTGAAAATAATCGAGCGGGAAAAGACTGGTGGCAGCTATCAGTGCAAGGATACTCACCATGGCTTCTGCCAGCATTGATCCAACGGCAATGGGTTTGATATGAGACTCTTTCATGATCATTTTTGGCGTAGTTCCTGAACTCACCAAAGCATGAAATCCGGATATGGCCCCGCAGGCTATGGTAATGAAGAGATAAGGGAAGAGGGTTCCCGGGATAATCGGGCCTCCGCCGTGGATAAATGGGGTGATATTGGGCATTTTAATCTCCGGGGCAACCAGAATAATACCTATGGCCAGAAGTGCAATCACTGTCAGTTTCATGATGGAGCTGAGGTAATCCCTGGGTGAAAGCAGCAGCCAGACAGGCAGAACGGAAGCAAAAAAGCCATATCCCGCGAGCATGATGGTCAGCGTTTTCCGGTCAAAGGTAAACCAGCTTTCAAAGGGTGATCCCGGAACGTATTTTCCATAGATTACCGCCAGGGAGAGCAATATAACCCCAATCACAGTGGCTTCAACCGTTTTGCCCTTTCTGAATTTAAACATCCACAATCCCATAAAAATGGCAATGGGAATGGTGGCAGCAATGGTGAAGGTACCCCATGAGCTTTCTGCCAGGGCATTGACAACAACCACGCCTAGTCCGGCCAGGGCAATAACCAGAATGATTAAAACCGCAATGGAGGTGATGATCCCGCTGAAACTGCTGATCTCGATTTTGGCAATTTCCGCCAGGGATTTCCCGTCGTGACGCACGGATGCAGTTAAGATTACCACATCGTGCACTGCTCCTGCCATAACTGCCCCTACCAACATCCAGACAAATCCAGGCATAAAACCAAATTGAGCAGCCAGAACGGGGCCTACAAGGGGGCCGGCTCCGGCAATGGCGGCAAAATGGTGACCGAAAGCTACCCATTTGGGCATCGGATAGTAGTTGTGCTTGTCGAAAAGACGGAAGGCGGGTGTCTCTATCTCATCATTCAGCATCAATACTTTGGTGGCGATAAAGCTGTAGTACAACCGGTAAGCAAGCGCCAAAAAGGCCAGCGCACCGATTACGAAAGGCATTGCATTCATTATCCGTAAGTAAAGTTGGAGATCAAATTTATCACATTTTGCTATACCATTTATTTGTCTTAGCAATTTGTGTAATTTGTGTAATCTGTGGTTGTGAGGGGTTAATTCGTTTTAATCTGAGGTTGGGTTTTGTTTTGAGCAATCCTCTCACTACATTTGGTACAACTAAAAACTACTAATTATGAAAAACCCGGGAACAAAGCTTTTTCTGGTTTGTTGCCTTGTCGTGATGACGTTCATGTCTCAGGCACAGCAAAATAACACACAGCAAATAATTTTCAAGAATGCTCCAGTACTTTATAAGCAAAACAATCACTCTTTTCAACAGGTGATAGTCAGCTGCAAGGCCGATCAACCCGGAACCATCCTGGTAAGTGAAGCTGGTAAAGAGGTTTTGAAAGCCAATCTGAAAAAGGGCAACAACAGTTTCCTGATTACGTTACCGGCTGTTCAGAAGAATAAGAAAATCAATTTTTCAAGCAGCATCAATGGTAGCCATACAATAAAAACCGCATTAGTACTAACCCCGCCACGGAAATGGGAACTCTACCTGGTGCAGCACGCCCATACCGATATTGGCTACACACGGCCACAGTCTGAGATTCTTGCCGAACACCAGCGTTACATCGATTACGCCCTCGATTATTGTGATCAGACCGATAATTTGCCGGAAGATTCCAAATTTCGCTGGACCTGCGAGTCGGCCTGGGTGGTAAAGGAATATCTGAAAACCCGTCCGGCAGCGCAAATCGAACGCCTGAAAAAGCGGGTTGCCGAAGGCCGTATCGAGGTAACCGGAATGTTCTGCAACATGGCCGAAACTTCCGACGAGAACTTGATGACAGATTTTTTAAGGCCATTGCAGATTATTCAGGAGGCCGGGTTTCCGGTTAAAACGGTGATGCAGAACGATGTCAACGGCATCGCCTGGTGCATGCCCGACTATTTCAAGAATACAGGGGTGAAGTACCTGAACATGGGGATCAACGAAACCAGGTCCATCCTGCCTTTCGACCTGCCCACCTGCTTCTGGTGGAGGGCTCCGTCCGGTGAGAAACTGCTTGCTTTCAGGGCCGATCACTACATGACCGGAAACTTTTTTGGTATGGAGAGTCCATCGATCAAAGAGGCAAAAATGCTGGAACACCTCTCGGATCTGGATGCGAAGAAATATCCGTTCGACAAAATTGGCATACAGTTTTCAGGGTACTTTACCGACAATGCCCCACCATCGACAGCTGCCTGCCGCCTGGTGAAGGAGTGGAACGAAAAATATGAGATGCCCAAACTGAAACTTGCGGTAGCCAGCGAATTTTTTGAGTATGTCGAAAAGAACTATGCCGACAAATTGCCGGTCTATCAGAAAGCTTGGCTCGACTGGTGGACGGATGGCGCCGGATCGGCTTCCCGTGAAACGGCAGAGGTAAGGAAGATGCAGAATCTGAAACAGGTAGACGAAGGGCTCTTTGCCATGGTTGCCATCAAAGGCGGGGAGTTGAACCCTAATTTACAGGCTGAGACCGATCACATCGCCGAAAACGCCATTTTTTACGACGAGCATACCTTTGGCGCGGATGAAAGTATCGACCGTCCATATTCCGAAAACACAGCCCACCAATGGCTTCAAAAGGGCGCCTATGCCTGGGAAGCGTTGAAAATGCAGACGCTTCTGCATGAAGAGGCCCTGGCAAGGTATCAGCCATTCCTGAAGAAGGCAGATTTTCCGGTCATCCACGTCATCAACTCACTGGGATGGAAGCGATCGGGAATCGTGAAATTGTTTGTGGATTTTCAGGTTCTTCCCATCAACCGGCCGGTAAAAATTATTGATCTTTCAACAGGATTGGAGGTGCCGGCACAAATGATCCATAAACGTGCGGAGGGGGCTTATTGGGAAATGGAGGTCAAAGATATTCCAGCTATGGGAAATAAAACACTGAAGATAGAGCTTTTAAATGAGCCAATTCTACTAACAACCGAGGATCCAAAATTAGATGAGTTGGAGAATAAATTCTATCGTCTGACAATTGATAAATTGACAGGAGCAATCAATAGCCTGTACGATAAAGAGTTACAAAGGGAATTGATTGATACCCAAAATCCCTGGAAAATTGGACAAGCCATTCATGAAACCATGCCATCAAGAAGGAAATATGAACCTGTCCATACTTCAGTTTCAAATGTGAAAATTGAGACTGGTTCCTATGGCAGTGTGTGGAAAAGCATCAAAATCAGTGCGGATCTTGCTGGAATGGGAAAAGGCGCCGACAAATCCCAAAATGGTTTGGATGTTGAAATTAGATTATACAACAACATAAAGAAGGTCGAACTGAAATATACGGCCCACAAACAGATAATTACTGATCCTGAAGCATTGTACGTTGCATTTCCTTTTGCTTTGCCGGATTCGAGGATCGTTTTCGAAACCATTGGCGGCACACTCACGCAAGGCGACCAGATGCCCGGATCCTCCTCGGATTGGAACGTCGCTCAGAATTTTGTCTCTGTTCGCGGCAAAACCGGTCAGATTGTCATTGTCAGCGATGAAATTCCGCTCTGGCAATTCAGCGATCTCAACATGGGCAAATTTGAACGGTATCCCAAGCGGGGGAAGACCTGGCTCTACTCCTGGGTAATGAACAACTATTGGTTCACCAACTTCAGGGCTTACCAGGAAGGTGGATTCAGCTGGAGTTACCAGTTGACCTCCTCCAGGGATACATCGAATACTTTTGCTACCAAATTTGGCTGGGGTGAAAGAAACAGCTTCCCGACCCGCACTTTTCCTGCCGCAGCAAAGAATGAACTTAAGGAAGTCCTGTCAGAAAGCCTGAAAATCGATGGTTCGACCAATGTTTTGTTGGTCAACAGTCGGCCAGCGTTGAATGGGAAAGATGCTGTCGTCCTGCATTTCAGGGAACTGGAGGGCAAAGATGCTGACATCAATCTATCCAGTTTAGTCGCAGGAAGAGACATAAAACTTATCTCCATTGTCAATGCGATGGGTAAAAAAGTGGCAAGAAGCAGCGCTTCCCTTCATTTTAATCAGTTTGAAGTAAAATTTGTTGAACTGGAATTTTGAAGTTGATTGAAAATAAGTAATTGGAAAGAAATAATGAACCATTTTAGTCTTCTGAATTCCTTCATTTG